>JAUZOX010000126.1 GCA_030706265.1 Bacteroidota bacterium
CTGAGAAGCGGTGATAAGGTGTGTTTTCATGATCACACTATCGTTATTAAATGATTTAGTCTGATCAGCTATGATATAAAAATGGTATTCCGTAAAATAAGCCTGATTAAAAATATTGAAAATACATTTCTAAAAACCAACGGGGTAAGTCTGAAACAAGCTGACTTTGTGATTTCATAATGATTTCAGCCAGCACCGGGTCAAAGGGTAAGTCTGAAACAAGCTGACTTTGTGAAGACATTCTGTCAAGTTAAATTCAAGTTGTTCAAACTTATGGGGCCTTTTCGGGTTTAAACATTCACATGCTGCAAATAAGGTGGATATGCAGTACGGCTTTTCTGAGAATAACTCAGTATTTTTGTTAGCCTGGAAGAAATAAAAATGTGCAGTAGCTCAAATAATTATCACGGCATTATAATTGAATGCAAAGCGATGGATATACATTAAAGAAATAACTAAAATACAATGTGAACCTGGTATTTATGGAAATACAAACACCGATGAACCGAGCATACTTACGAGCTCTATACGACCTATTTAATTAAATTATTTAACTATGAAACGAGCATGTTTGGAAATACAAACACCGATGAAAATCTTGCATGCGAGTTCCATCTGACCAATTTATTACAAATTATTTACAGATGAAAAATTTTGAATTTTATAACCCGGTTAAAGTGATCTTTGGTAAAGATCAGCTTTCCAAACTCTCAAAACTAATCCCGAAAGGAAATAGCGTATTGATGCTCTATGGTGGTGGCAGCATTAAGAAGAACGGGGTGTACAACAAGGTGAAAGAGAGCCTGAAAGATTACACGGTATTCGAATTTGGCGGGATCGAACCCAATCCCCATTACGAGACTGCAATGAAAGCAGTTGAGCTGATTCAAAAGGAAAAAATTGATTTTCTGTTGGCCGTCGGCGGCGGCTCAGTGATAGATGCCACTAAATTCATTGCAGCAGCAGCCCTCTATACCGCAGGTGATCCGTGGGATATCTTGTCCAAAGATAAAATGGTTGAAGCTGCATTACCGCTGGGTTCCATCTTAACGTTACCGGCAACCGGTTCGGAAATGAATGCCAACGCTGTTGTCACACGCGTTTCATCCAATGAAAAGTTTGCGTTCAACAGTCCGCTGGTTTATCCAAAGTTTTCATTTTTGTTGCCCGATGCCGCAGGGTTTTTGCCTCAGCATCAGGTTGCAAATGGCATTGTGGATGCATTCGTTCACGTTGTAGAACAATATCTCACTTTCCCTGTAAATGCGCCGTTGCAGGATCGTATGGCTGAATCCATTTTACAGACACTTGTTGAAGTAGGGCCCACAGTATACCACAATCCTGCAGATTATGAAGCAATGTCGAATCTGATGTGGTGTGCTACGATGGCTTTGAATGGATTGATTTCATGCGGAGTTCCGGGTGATTGGTCTGTACATACGATTGGCCATGAGCTCACTGCAATTCACAATATCGACCACGCCAGGACGCTCGCAGTTGTACTTCCCGGTCTCTGGTCGGTACTTAAAAACGAAAAGCGGGAAAAACTCCTTCAATATGGTGCACGTGTCCTGAATATCACGGCCGGAACAGAAGATGAACGCATTGAAAACACTATTCTCAAGACCGTTGAATTTTTTGAATCACTTGGAATTAAAACACGTTTGGCAGACTATAATGTAACCGGAAACACCATCGATAAAATCGTGAAACGGTTTGAAGACAGGGGCTGGAAGGCTATGGGCGATCGGAATTTAATCACTCCAAATGTCGTTCGGAAAGTACTTGAACATCAGCTTGCCAGCAGATAGCGCAAAGGAAGGTCTTGTTGTATATACCGGACAATCTGCGCGGCTGACTTAAAATAGCGCAATCCATATCCTTAAATGGATAATATTGGACATTCCCTTCATCCTGCTTCAAATTTTGTGAAGCAAAATCGGTGAAGGAAGTGTCCAATTTGCTTTTTTATTTTAGTGTAGAGAACTGAAATAACAGGAGCGTGTTTAAGCCCGATCTCTCCATTTTGCTCAAATGATTTGAGCCTTGAGGGCTTCTTTTTGCAATTAACTCACTTTATTTCGAAAGGCCTTGAGGAGCTTTAAATAGGACCAGCCAGGCTTGAAAAATGAAAAAATTACATCGTGTAATAAGGCGTGAAACAGGGAACTTCGAGTAGAAATATTGTGTCTTTTACACTTATTAAGATTCTTGTTATCAGCGTGTAGTATTGATTTTTTCATCACTTTGCCCTAAAATCAGAATGAAATTTCCAAATCCCAATAAATCTAATTTCGAAATTACTAAATTTGCAGCGGAAAGATTTTCACCGTACTAAAATAAGCGGTAACGTGAAATCATAACCTACATATCAAATGTGTTTTTATAGCAGACAAACCAAGAAAGCGGTTGAGTTGGTCAATCGTTTTAAGGCCAGGATTGTTAACGAACTGCAGTTTGAACTGGCTTATGAATACAATGGCTTTTCTTTTCCGAAAACGCCGGTCATTACAAACAAAGACAAAAGTGTCATTGATTTTTTACAGTGGGGACTCATCCCTATCTGGGCTAAAGACGAAAGCATCAGGCAGAACACGCTCAATGCCAAAATAGAGACTTTGGCAGAAAAGCAGGCCTTTAAAGACAATCTGAAAAACAGGTGCCTGATCATAGCCAATGGGTTTTATGAATGGAAGTGGCTCGATAAGAAAGGCAAGGAAAAACAAAAATATATCATCACGCTCCCCGGAGAAGAGTTATACTGTTATGCAGGGCTCTGGTCCAGATGGGTGAATACGGAAACAGGCGAAATTGTGAAAAGCTATACGATTGTCACAACGGAAGCCAATCCTCTGATGAGCGAGATCAACAATTCCAAGAAAAGGATGCCGGTTATTCTGACACGTGATCAAGAAAGCGAATGGTTAAGCGGACGACATGTAAAGGATTTCGTACGTCCGGAATTGAATCTGATAGCTACCCCAATCTGATAATTTTTGCACCGCCCGATGCAATCGTGAAAGGGAAAAAAGCAAGTTTAAAGAATATCTGAAATTGAAGGTAAAAGGGTGGTGAAATTTAGGTTTAAAGGATACTTTATGGATACTTTATGGATACTTTATGGATACTTGAAGGATACTTTATGGATACCCTTAGAGTATCCATTTAGAATCTTTCAACTATGGATCAATTTTTTTTCAATTATCCTGGTTACCTGCAGCGTATGGGAAGGGTAGGTACATGTTTCCAAATGGGTGTAATTTTCCTATGATTCTTTTAAAAAAGATCCCTTCGCCCAATCATTTTACAAACTTACATAATAATCTGATTCATTCGCACACCGAATAAAAATCAAGGTCACCGCCAAAGACATTGTTGAAGCCGAACGCGAGGTTCGGGGTGTCTCTTTATGCGTAATAATTTGTATAAAACAGGTCGCACGGAAATCGCATGGATGATTTTCATGTTTATTGTGTTTTAAAACATGCTGGTTTGTGTTTTATTATATGCCTGATAACTATGAATATATGTATCCTGGTTTAATCAAATAGCAGGCAGTCAATAAATTAATTTATCATTTTTTTATTAAATTTAAACAGTCTTTTAATAGTAAATTTATTATTCATACTTTTATTTGTCTTGGAGGAATTGGGTTTGGGATAGGAAAAACCTTAAAAAATCTGAACTGATGACCAGAAAACTGGTTTTGTTTATAGTGCTTTTTAATATATCAATAAAAGCGATGTCTCAGATTGCATTTATGGCAGGGCCAAATTATTGCTTTGTCAGAAGCCATGATTTGTTGCAAAATCAGAATCCCGTTTTTGCTTATCACACAGGCTTTTCACTCAAACTTTACCCTTTTAAAAAGGCTCCTGCCTATGCTATCCAAACTGAAATAATGATAGATCAGAAGGGATATCAACAAAAGTTAGATATAAATTATCTCTTTCATTTTAACTATAATACGTGGAATGTACTTTTTAACTATGACCGGACAAAAAATCTTTCTGTCAATGCCGGATTAGCATTCAGTTGGTTAAGATATACAAGCATGCAGGACGGTATGTCGACATACAATCACAATGATATTGGTTTGGTGTTGGGCATCTGTTGTTTGGAATCTCACAGGGTAAACGTCTATGCAAGAGCTGTGTATGGATTAGCCCCGATGCTTGATTATTATAAAATCGACAAGCTTGGCAACTTCACGGGGCAGATACATGATTTAAAGAATATGTGTTTTTCGGCAGGTATTAAAATAAACTTACGCAATGAAAAATTACATCTGTATAAATAACATTATCATAGCCTTGTTTATATTGACATTGCAATCGTGTGAAAGTAAATTTATTCTCGATCCAATAGATCCCCGATTGCCTAAATACACCGAAATCGGAAACAACGCCGGCGGTGCTTTAGTAAATCAGGACATATGGAAGTCGGTTCTTTCATATAGCTTGGCAGGTACTACTAATCTGCCGGTTATTAGAGTTTACAGTGCCGGCGACAGTCTTGTTATCAGCTTTGAAGGAGATGTTCATAAAGAAAAGAATATTCAATTAATAACTTTAATTAAATTTCATTTGAAAGGATTAAATATTCATACTTTCAGTGCTATAAGAACATTAAAAGATAAAACTGTTCAGCTGGATGGCGTCAGAAACTGGGCCGAATATACAAGACCAATCAGCGTGAATGAATATCCTGCATGCACCGGAAATTTTGGTATGGGACAGATTTATTTCAGAAATGTTATAGTAAACGATGCAAATAATGCAGCAACACTTTCCGGAACATTTGGATTTACAATTCCGGCATCGGATTGTGGTTCTCTCGAAGTTTCCTATGGACGTTTTGACTACAGGTTCAGTGATACAAATATTCTATTTCAGTAATATCCAATTTTAGCAACTGTTTAAAATTCATGTCCTGATGGGCAAAGTAAAATCAAATATGAAAATTTAAACAGTTTCTTGGTTTTTCCTTTATCGTTTTAAAATATTGATGCTTAATGCCGCCCCCCGCAACTTTTTCGATAGATCCTTTCTATCTGGTGTAAATATCTATTTGCTAAAGCCCGTATCTTTGTTGTGAAATCAACGTTTGCGGAAAACATGAATTTGGCAGAACACTATCATAACCTGTATCAGGATTCAATTCGAAAAATCATCTCCGATGAATACCAAATCGACAAGCTTATACATTTTCCGGGGGATCATCGGCTTGGAATTACACTCATCATTCGTCCTGGCAATCAGGTAAAAAACAAGATACAGGGTTTTCTTGATGAATTAAAAGCAATTGATCCTTGCCAGTATTATTATCCAGATTCAGATATTCATGTGACGCTGATGTCGATCATATCATGTTACGAAGGGTTCGATTTATCCGGGATTTCAATAGCCGATTATGTGGAGGTGATTAATGAAATCTTAACGGATCAGAAAGGATTTGAAATAGAATTTAAAGGAATTACTGCCTCACCGTCTTGTATCATGATTCAGGGCTTTTTTAAGGATGACACATTAAATGGTTTACGGGACAGACTGAGGATGAAATTCAGGAGTTTGGCGTTACAACAAACCATCGATGCCCGATACGCTATTCAGACAGCCCATTCAACAGTGGTTAGATTTTGTAAACCGATTTCCGGTAAGAGTGATTTTATCGATGTATTGGAAAAATACCGTGATTATCCTTTCGGTACTTTTAAGGTAAATTCGGTCTTTTTAGTCTGTAACGATTGGTACCAGAGGGAACGAGCTACAAAAGAACTTTATACTTTTAATCTTGCCTAAGCACATTCTATTCATCCGAAAATAATTTGATTAAATAGGTCGTATGGAACTCGCATGTGAGATTTTTATACGGTTATTATTTTATTAATTGGTCGTATAGAGCTCGCAAGTATGCTCGGTTCATCGGTGTTTGTGATCTTCGATCATGCTCGTTTCATGCCGATGCGGTAAACCCTGCAGTGTTATCTGGCTTAAACTTAATTCGTCAGGCTTTTCTGTTTGGTAATATTGGTCCGAAGCCAGATCTCTTTTCCACCTCGCACTAAAATGAATATAATGGCAAATGAAAAGATGATAGATGCGCCGCTGGGTATGTTGTAATAATAGGAAACCAAAAGGCCAGCAAATGAACCAAAGCAACCGATAAGAACCGATAATCCGATCATTTTCTTGAAGTCCTTTGTAAAGATGTTGGCAGTAGTCTGGGGTAGCGTTAGAAAGCTGATCACCAATATTATGCCGACCACCCTGATACTGAGTACGATAGTTAGTGCGACCATAATGAGTAACAGGTTGTTAATCAGACTGACCGGTGCTTTATAAGCACGGGCGAATTCTTCATCAAAAGCGATATAGAGAATCAGACGATAAAAAATAAAGAAAAACGCAATGATAAGCAGGGTGTTTATTGCCATTAAGATCAGGTCGACCGTATTAACGGTGAGGATACTTCCAAACAGATAGGTCATGAGGTTGGGAGCATAGCCCGGGGTGAGGAAAATAAAAATAATTCCAAGTGCCATTCCAAGCGACCAAAGGATACCAATTGCCGAATCTTCGCGTACTTCGGTGCGTTTGGATATGAATTCAATCCCAAGTGCAGAAAGGATTGAGAAAATGGCGGCTCCAAGTACCGGATTAAAACCCATAAAGTAGCTGATCCCGATTCCCCCGAATGAGGAATGGGTGATGCCTCCACTGATAAAAACGATTCTACGGGTGACAATATAAGTTCCTATAAACCCGCAGGCTATACTGGCCAATAATGCCGAAAGAAAAGCATTTAAAAAAAACTGGTAATGAAATAACGATATTATTTGTTCCATAAAATGGCTTAATCTTGATGATGATGTTCTAAAACGGTATGCGGAACGTCTCCGTGCGAAATTATCTGAATAGGGCAGTTGTAATCTGCAAGTTGTTCCTCTGTTATGATATTGGAATGATGATAGTGGAGCTGGCGGTTTACGCAAGCAATCGTTTTAACATAACTGGTGATGGTCCCTACATCATGGGATACCATGATGATGGCCATGTTTTGATTCAAATCATGCAATATGCCGTACAGCTCTTTCTCAAATTTATTGTCGACATAGGAGCTTGGTTCATCCAGAATCAGTAGCCGGGGAGAGGCAATCAAGGCACGGCATAGAAATACCCTCTGGAGCTGCCCTCCTGAAAGTTCTCCGATCGGTCGTTTCCTTAAATGCGCTATTCCGGTCTGTTCAAGCAGCTCGTCTGCCTTCTTTTTAATGACTTTGTTGAACCCGGTAATAAAATGATTTTTGCTCATGAGC
>JAUZOX010000127.1 GCA_030706265.1 Bacteroidota bacterium
GGTAATTATGCTATAGCTTATTTTTTATCGGCTGCTCCGGATTTTTCTTATAAAAACTACATCGACATTTATAATGTATTATCTGAAAAGGTTAAAAATAGCTATTATGGGAAAAAACTTTTTGAAAAATTGAATTCTATCAAAGTACTTGATTCAAAAGATGAAAATGGAATAGCAGAAATAGTAAAAGAAAATGAGTTAATTACGATATATGCAATAGATCCCGCAAAAAAAACCGTGGAGCTAAATAAAAAGTTTTATGAAAGGAACAAATATACCCTGATTGACATTTGGGCAAGTTGGTGTTCGCCCTGTCGAAAAACAAATATTGATATAAGAGCAAAAAAAGATGCCTATTTAAAAAAAGGATTATTAATTATTGGCTTTTCATTAGATACGGATTTTGATAATTGGAAAGAAGCAATAAAAACAGATAAAACAGATTGGTTGCAAATAAGTGATTTAAAAGGAAATGAATCTCCCATTGCAAAGTATTTAAAACTAACTGTAATTCCGAGTAATGTTTTATTGAATTCACGAGGTGAAATTATTGCCCGAAATATTACCCTGCAGGAACTTGATAATTTATTATTATAAATTATTGCCTGGTAAATTATTGCCTGGATGGTGCAAGTGCCCTGTTTTTTTTAGTTCAGGTTTGAGCGAAGCGGTAACCTGGACTAAAAAAAACAGGGATGGTTCTACATTGAACCGATTTTATGGCTTTATGGTTGCAAACCATACCGGATAGCAGTCCAAGTTACGACTTACGCCTAAACTTGAACTATAAATCGGACATACTTGGACCAAATGGAGAATTTTAAAAATTTATATGATGAATATAATTGGAATCTAATTGCTAAAAAATCATTAAATGGTCAGACTATTAATGTTATCCACGAATACGATAAATTATACAGTTCGATGAATACAAACGGGTTATTTCTCTATAATTATGGAGCTGAATTAAATTTAATTAAGAAATAGGAGAAAAGTAACTCCATCTTAAATGAATGTACCAAATTTTAGAATGACAGCGATTTGCAAATGATTTTTGCAAATAATATTGAAAATTTGAAAAATTATAAAGAAGCTGAAAATAATCTCAAACTAGCTCATCAAATGACACCAAATCGGTTTTTCCCAATATATCGTTTAGCACTTTTATATCAAAAGATAGGCGAAGAACAAAAAGCAAATCATTTAGCCAAAGAAATAATTATCAAACCCGTAAAAATTGAATCACCTGAAATAATAGCAATAAAATGTGAAATGAAAACTATTCTTGAAAACTCAAAAGTTAATTATTAAATTAAATTATTATTTTATAAGTTTTAAATACGATAAAAATGAAATACAAATTATTTATCTTATTTTTTATAATTACATATTTAGGTCATTGTCAGAGGATAAAATTGGAATTAAATCTTACTCCAGGAAAATCGTATACCCAAAGTATAATGGTTTACTCATCTGCAAAACAGCCACAAACAGATCCAAAAAATAGCGACAGTACTATGCATCAATACTGTAATTCCTATCAGAAAATCACATATTGTATTGTTAATCAATCCAATTCATATTATGAAATGAAAGCTCACTATGATTCTTTATCATGGGTGACTAGTTTTCCATCAGGTTACCTTGAAATCACTTCTGGAAACAAGAAAAAGGCTGATCCTTCTTCTTTGACGCTTCAACAAAAGCTTAAAAACACTTTGTATAAAAAACAGTATGATGATTATACTTCAATACTTCAAGAAATGCTTAAAAAAACTTTCACGGTAAAAATGTCAAGAACTGGAAAAATTATAGAAGTGAAAGATATTGATTCATTGATTACAGAAATAATTGATAAAAACCGAAATCTAAATATCAACAGTAAAATATCGACTAAAAGAGAGATTATTACCGACTTTGGTGATTCGGCATTAAAGCAGCGTTTGATAATGTGCAATCCTGTTTTCGCCGATTCGTTAGTATCAAATGGGGAAAAATGGCAGGGAAATTCTAATTTTAATTCATTGTCATCTGTCAATGTTTTGACTACCTATGAATTGTTGGATATCAGCGATCAGGAATGTTTAATCTCTGCGTCATCAAAGGTAGTTACTCCAAATAAAGATTTACAAATAGAATTTGATGGAAATAAAATGAAAGTGGATTTAGTTGGAAATATAAAGTATTTTTTTAAAATTGATCGACATAGTGGTTGGGTTTTAAGATCTAAAGTTGAGCAAGATTGCAGGGGCAAAATTACTCCCATAAATATAGATAAAAATTCATTGGAAATTTCAATACCAGTGGAATTTACAAACAAAATTGCAATTACTAATTAAATTAAATATCCGTGCAATACATGCGTAGTGGCACAGGCAGAAAAGAATCAAACCAGTTACTGGGAGCTTATTAAAAATGCTTATGGAAAAAGGAATTAATGGAATTAATGGGGTCAGTCACCAATACTAAAATTAATAGTGACTGACCCTATTTTCCGCAATTGTTGTGACAGTGTCGCAATAATCTGTTGACCGTATTGTGAATAGGTTTGGTATTCCACTTTAGTAAAGATATAATTACCAATAGACCAATACAAACGGCTGATTTCCGTATTCAGGTATTGTGCTAAATGCCTTCCCTTTTGCTCAATGAGTTTTTCAATTTCGGGCAGCAGGCTGTTACTGGTGTTTTGGATTATTTGTAGTAACATGGTTGTAATCTTCTACATCGACCGGTGACTCTGTTTGTACCGGAATACCAAATTCAAGTTCTGATTCATCTAATTCATATTTTGCATAGATTTTCTTCAGTATTCTGATTTTAGTCATGGTATCGTTGGAAGTATAAAGGTATAAATCGCCACCAATCTTTACATTGTATGCTTCCTGGGGTTAAATGGAGACAGTCCCCTTTACGTGACTCAATCCATAGCAATGAATTCCTTCTAATTTAGGTTTTTTTAATAGTTAATAGTTTAATATTTGAAAATCAAAATTCTGAAATGGTCTTTGGATAATTTCAACATTCAAAATACATTTCAGGTAACCTTAAACAATTCGAGGATGCCTTTTTGTGTTTTCAAATTTGATGTTAAAGGTCAAATGCCCTTTTGAGAAAAACAAGAAAATATTGACTTATTGTATGCCCCCCCCCTGTTTTTTGGATGAAAGTCACTGATTTGTTAAAATAGTTTACATATTGAAAAGAATTGGGATTAAAAGCAGGGGATAAATTTTCTTTTGCATTATAAAAAAAACGGCTCAGAACTGAACCCGGCAAAGTGCAACGAAACACCTGGTAGTTTAACGGAACTTCCCCGGACTGGCACAGTCTGTCACCCTGGCAGCAGCCCGAGCAGGTCATCCATATCGGGAACAAGGTCGCCGAACTGGAGCAGGAGCAGCAGAATGGACATAATGGCACAAGTGTCCCGTGTTTTCTAGTTCAGGTTTGAGCGCAGCGGTAACCCGGACTGAAAAACATAAGCAGTTTGCAACTGATCGAAAGCGGAAATCATCTGCCATACATGGTCCAGGTTACGGCTTGGGCCTAAACTTAAACCATGGGAGCCTAAACTTGAACAATGGGATCTACCGCAACCGGTCCAACCGGAGCGATTAAGGATTATAATAAGGATGGAGATTGCGGGTCAAGCCCGCAATGACGTACAAGGGCAAGTGCCCCGGTTTTTTTAGTTCGGGTTTGAGCGCAGCGGTAAACTGGACTCAAAAATGATAATCAGTTTTCAACTGACCCAATTCCACTCCTGATGCCAGACTTATGATATACAGCAATAACTCGAAAATTCTCCATGCTGATATTTTATTTTGTTTCCAAAATGCACTATTTTTGATGCATAATAGAAACAAAACAATAAAATGATCTTTTTGGAATTTAAGGAAAAGATGTTCGATTTGGCCTGCTTCAATATCCATCAGGTACATGCATTGCATCCGGATTTTGACAGGAATAATCTCACCCGCTGGACGAAAAAAAAGTATCTTGTCCGGTTAAGGCAGGGATATTTTGCCTTTTCAGAATATAAGAACAAGCCGGATTATTCTCTTTATTTTGCCAATCGAATTTACCGTCCCTCTTATATCAGCCTGCACACCGCATTGTCATTTTACGGAATGATACCGGAGGCGGTAGTACAAATAACCAGTGTGACCTCCCTGAAAACAGCATCATTCAGCAATGAAATTGGCGAATATTCGTACAAAAATGTCAAAGAGAACCTGATGTTCGGGTACGGGTTAAAGCCAATGGCGGACAACCGCACCATCCAGTTTGCCACTCCCGAAAAGGCATTGCTTGATTTGTTGTATCTTTATCCGTTCTATGATAATGAACAGGAGTTAGCGGAATTGCGTTTGGATGAAGATTACCTGCACGATGATTTTAATAAGAATTTACTGATAGAATACTGCGCCAGGTTTCGCAGCAAGGCACTTGACCACCGGGTAAGGCTGCTGTTTAATACTTATGGTTTATGATACAGATTGAACAGATAAAAAATTATTTTCCAGTTCAAATCCGTGAAAATTCGATTTTTGATAAACACATACTGAAAGAGTATTTGCAGTTAATGATTCTGGATCATCTTTCTTCCACTCCTTACATCCAAAAGATGGTTTTCATCGGTGGAACAAGCCTGCGTTTGGTCAAAGGGATAGACCGATTTTCGGAAGATTTGGATTTTGACTGTAAAGACCTGTCAAAAGACGAGTTTCTTGAGATGTCAAACGGGGTAATCCGCTTTTTGGAACGGTCAGGATTATGGGTGGAAGCAAAAGACAAAGACAGTTCAAAGCTGACGGCTTTCCGCCGCAATATCCATTTCCCGGAATTGTTGTTTGAGTTGGGATTGAGCGGACATAGGGAGGAACGTTTCCTGATAAAAGTCGAAAGCCAGAACCAGGGAATTGTATATTCTCCGGTTATCACGAATATCAAAGGTTGCGGATTCTTTTTCCCGTTTCCTGTTCCTTCCGATGGCGTATTGTGCAGCATGAAGATAGCGGCTATGTTATCCCGTTCAAAAGGACGCGATTTTTATGACCTAATGTTTTTATTGGCGCAAACGAAACCGGATTATGATTTCCTTTCAAAACGTTGCGGAGTCCCTGATTTGCAGGAGCTCAAACAAACAACAGCCGAATTACTGAAAACCGTCGATTTAAATAAGAAAAAAAAAGATTTTGAGCATCTGCTGCTCAATAAAAGGAATAGTGAGAAGATTTTAAGGTTTGGGGAATTTATGAATTCATTAACGGAATGATCGTAAAACCACATCGCAGGTAAAATCCGGCAAGTCTGGTAGTTTGTATTAATTTAAAAAATCATCGTAAAAGCCTTCATAGATGTCAACAAACGGGTTATGATATAATCCGTTTGAATGCTTTTGGTTTTGAACTCATCAATACATAGCGTTTTGTTTTGAGCGCAGCAGTAACCGGGAATAAAAAACAGAAGCAGTTTGTAACTGATCTGGAAAGGGAAACAACAAACATACATGGTTCAGGTTACGGCTGACGCCTAAACTTGAACCATGTATGAAACCGCGATGATAGCGGTGATGATCATGGCCTGTCGGCAAAACGCCGGGTATTATTTCCGACGGATTTATCTTCGACTGTATCAAGCATTTGTATAACGCTGACAGGAGCCCGGTTCACTGGTTGATTATTTTGATGTTTTATGCTTTACTTCCAGTGAAAATTTCTCTAATTTTACAGCTAATCTAAACAGCAATTATAATTATAATATTTTCAAGATGAATAAAGACATTAGCAAATTATCACCACAAGCTGTATGGAAAAACTTTTACAGCTTAACACAGATCCCTCGTCCATCCAAGCACGAAGAAAAGATCCGTCAATTTATGGTCGATTTCGGCCACAAGCTTGGGTTGGAAACTATTGTGGATCAAACAGGCAATGTGATTATCCGTAAGCCGGCTACTCCCGGAATGGAAAACAGAAAAGGGGTGATATTGCAGGGTCACCTGGACATGGTTCCGCAAAAAAACAGCGATAAGGTTCACGATTTTACGACCGACCCTATCGAGGCATATATCGACGGTGAATTTGTAACCGCAAATGGAACGACCCTGGGCGCCGACAACGGGATGGGCGTTGCTACCGCCATGGCTATCCTTGAATCGAAAGATATCGCCCATGGTCCCATCGAAGCCTTATTCACGACTGACGAAGAGACCGGGATGACCGGTGCTTTCGGCATGAAACCGGGAGAGCTGAAAGGGGATATCTTACTCAACATGGACTCGGAAACCGAAGGTGAACTCTATGTCGGTTGCGCCGGTGGTACGGATGCAAACATAAAGCTCCCGTTCAAAAAAGAAGCTGTTCCGGCAGGTCATGTTGCATTTAAGGTTTCGGTCAAGGGTCTCAAGGGAGGCCATTCGGGAATGGAAATCAACCTAGGACGCGGCAATGCCAACAAGATGATGAACCGCTGGCTGAGACAGGCCCTGAAAATCGGGATGCGTCTTGCTTCCATCGATGGTGGCGGTTTACGCAATGCAATACCGCGTGAGTCGTTTGTAGTAGTCACCATTCAGGAAAATCTTGCAGAGAAGCTCATCGAACTGACGGCTAAATTTGCAGCAATCTTCAAAAATGAATTCAGCCCAATGGAACCCGATTTGAGTTTCACTATTGACCAGGCCCATTTGCCGGCATCGGTGATCGATGCGGAGAGTACCCAGAAGCTGGTCAATGCCGTATATGGTTGCCCCAATGGCATCATGCGCATGAGCTTTGCCGTTCCGGGATTGGTTGAGACCTCGACCAACCTGGCCCGGGTAAAATCGGAAGACGATCATTTCCTGCTACAGTGCCTGTTGCGCAGTTCGGTTGATTCGGCAAAGGAATCGGTCGGCGAGATGATCAGCAGCATTTTTGAACTGGCTGGAGCCGAAGTGGAACTCACCGGTAGTTATCCCGGCTGGAAACCCAACATGAATTCCCCTATTTTAAAGACGATGCAGGGAGTATACCAAAAATTATACGGCAAAGTTCCGGCAACCATGGCCATCCATGCCGGTCTGGAATGCGGTTTGCTCGGAGGCGTTTATCCCAACTGGGATATGATTTCCTTC
The DNA here is from genome assembly GCA_030706265.1 of Bacteroidota bacterium. GTDB lineage: Bacteria > Bacteroidota > Bacteroidia > Bacteroidales > Cfx3-03 > Cfx3-03. The sequence continues at coordinate 7,124 of JAUZOX010000127.1, forward strand.
GGCCCAACCATCTGTTATCCACACTCTCCCGATGAAAAGGTGAACATTGCCTCGGTAGATAAGTTCTGGAAATTCCTGATTGAGACCTTAAAGGCGATTCCAGTCAAATAACTTTTTCAAAATAATTTGAACCGCTATTTGGATTTCAACAAATTTACGGTATCTTTGCAATCCCAAAAAAGA
>JAUZOX010000128.1 GCA_030706265.1 Bacteroidota bacterium
ACATTAATTATGTTAAAGGAGCCAATATCGCCGGATTTATTAAAGTCGCCAATGCAATGATAAACCAGGGAATAATGTAACGACTGAAGACCCGACGCACGCATCAGGACGAGTTTAGGAGGGCGTAAAGGATTTTGTGTTAATGAATAAATGAAGCGCAATTTAAAAGCGTTCTTCAATGAAAGGAGTGTGTTTAGCCAATTGCGTTGATTGAATCTCAAATAGTTTTCATTGTCAAATGGTTATGTCCTAACTTGACGGTTAAGGTTTTCAAACGAGCTCGTTGTACTCTATTTCAGGTTGAGATCAAAGTTGTAAAAAAATAATTTCCGAATCCATATTCCCATTTTAAATGGTTAGCATTTACTTTCGGACCGAATACATTATATTCTTTTTAAAATCACTTCCCTTGAATAGTAAGAACCTATTCCGGATGACTTTTAATAAATAATTCAATATTAGTATTTTATCTCATACTCCGCTATTTTGCCGGCTTTATGTTATCCGATATTATATTGTTCCAGATCAATTAAAAAGTTGAGCAGATTCATTTCCAAACCTGTTGCCATACCAGTTCATCATGATAAATCCGGTTTATGGGTATGTTAACTTTGTAGTGCCAAATAAGCAAGAAGAACGCCCCAATAAACCATGAGGGGAAAGGCCTTGATGATGAACTGGATAAAAACACAATATCCATGATGTCAGACAGGTTTATTTTCAGACAAACTTAATGTGTTACAAACTGTTTATTGAAATATAAATTAAATGATACTATGAAAGCTAATTTCGATTCGATCATTAATAGCGATAAACCTGTACTGGTTGACTTTTTCGCCGAGTGGTGCGGACCGTGCAAGATGCAGTCGCCCATTTTAAAGGAATTGGCAACCGAGCTCGGCGACAAGGTCAAAATAATCAAGATTGATGTTGATCAAAATCAAGAGATAGCATACCGGTTCCAGATAAGGAGTGTTCCGACACTCATGATTTTTAAGAACGGTGTCACCAAATACCAACAACCGGGAGTACATTCCAAGTCACAAATCATAAATATTATCAATCAAAATCTTTAATCATGTCTTTATCAGTAAGCCCTTTACATTGCCCTCAAAACCATCGTTGTCCAATTATCAATATATGTCCGGTTGGCGCTATAACGCAAAACGGATATGGCTTGCCGGTCATCGACCAAACCAAATGTGCCGAATGCGGTAAATGTGTGCGGTTTTGTCCTATGCATGCAATTAAAGATATAAGTTAAGTTAATTAAATCCTTAAATTAGTGAAGCCATGAAAAAAAACATGGGTACTACTGACAAAGTAATCAGGATTCTGGTTGCTATTGCAATAACGGTATTGTTGATGACCAAGGTATTTACAGGCACGCTTGGAATCATCATGTTCGCACTTGCCATTGTTTTTCTCGTTACAAGCTATTTTGGTGTATGCCCTGTGTATACTCTATTTAGAATCAACACATTGGGAAAGCAGAAGAATAACACTTCTGCCGAAGCTTAATAACCGGGAAAATTAAATTAATAAAATTTTTTCGACCTTAAATCTCATGATCCTATCGCAGTATTCCCACAACCCGGTATGATCAAAATGATTATTTCATAAGTAAATAATTTTAATAAATAGGTCTTATGGAACTCGCATAGATAATTTTCATCGGTGTTTGTGATCTTCAATCATGCTCGTTTCATGGGATTCATCAGATCTTCGACCGTTTGATTATAAAAATCAACGGTCCAGATATTGTCGCACAATATCAGTCTATTGATGCAGCCATTCTTTAGACGTGTTTTAAAACTGCCGAATTCGCCACCAGAGATGGTGTAAAGAATTGAATTAATCAGCCCCCCATGTGATACGGCGATGATTTTTTCACCTTGGAAATTACCGGCTATTTTTAGAAGCCCTTTCATGGCACGTTGTCGGAGTACTTCAAATTCTTCCTGGTCCGGAATAATCCCATTAGGGAATCTTTTGTGGCGCTCGTCGGGCATCAATCCGGATGCAGAGCCATAGTCGCGTTCCTTTATTTCGTCAACCACGTGGACTGTTGCAATCTTTAAACGGGACGCAATGATTTGGGCTGTTTCATAAGCCCTTAACAACGGACTCGAAACCATGATATCCCATGGTTCCCTCTCAAAATACCTTGAAGTTTGAATGGCTTGTGCACGTCCCAGGTCGTTAAGGGCTATGTCCTCGCGCCCTTGCAATTTTCCCGATGCATTCCAATCGGTTTCACCATGCCTTATAATACAGATAGTTGTTGTGGATGACAATTGTTATTCTTTTATTAATCAACTGATTTCACTTTTCAGCCTTCTTTGGCAAAGATAATACTTTAAAAATCTATCAAAGAATATAGCATAAAACAATTGTCCGATTCAATTATAAAAAAGGGAATAACTACCTTTGCTCTTTAAAATATTTCAAATTATAAATCAAGTTATATGAGTTTTACACATGAAGTTGAAGGTATGATTTGCGTTGCACAAGGTGCAAATCATGGGTCTGCTCCAATTCCTGAAGAAGGAAAATGGGTAAAGGCAAAAGAAATTAAAGACATTTCGGGCTTAACGCACGGAATTGGTTGGTGTGCACCTCAACAGGGAGCCTGCAAACTTACCTTAAATGTTAAAGATGGAATAATTCAGGAAGCGCTTGTAGAAACCATCGGCTGCACAGGAATGACCCATTCTGCAGCAATGGCTTCGGAAATACTTCCCGGAAAGACTATTTTAGAAGCATTAAACACGGACCTTGTTTGCGATGCTATCAACACTGCAATGCGTGAACTGTTCCTGCAGATTGTTTATGGACGTACACAAACGGCCTTTTCTGAAGGCGGATTACCCATTGGCGCCGGTCTGGAAGATTTAGGCAAGGGGCTGCGTGGTGTTACCGGAACAATGTATGGAACCGTAGCCAAAGGCCCCCGTTATCTGGAAATGGCTGAAGGTTATGTCACGAAAATTGGTCTTGACGCTAACAGCGAAATCATTGGATATGAATTCATCAACCTCGGCCGCATGATGGACATGATCAAAAACGGTACCGAACCTACCGAAGCCATTAAGAAAGCTTCCGGAAAATATGGCCGTATAGAAGATGCAGTAAAAATTATTGACCCACGTAAAGAATAGGAGAAACTAGATATGGCATTATTTGAAAGTTACGACAGGAGAATTAAACAAATTGAAAAAGTACTTCATTCGTACGGGATCGCTTCTGTTGAAGAAGCTAAAAAGATTTGTGACGACAAAGGGGTAGATGTATACAATATCGTAAAAAACATTCAACCGATTGCCTTTGAAAACGCCATGTGGGCCTATACCGTAGGTGCTGCAATAGCCATTAAAAAAGGACAAACCAATGCTGCCGACATAGCCGCCACATTGGGAGAAGGTTTGCAGGCATTCTGCATCCCGGGTTCTGTTGCCGATGACCGTAAAGTTGGTCTTGGACATGGAAACCTGGCTGCCATGTTGCTCCGCGAAGAAACGAAATGTTTTGCTTTTTTGGCAGGACACGAATCATTTGCTGCAGCAGAGGGTGCTATCGGACTGGCAAGATCGGCTAACCGCGTTCGCAAAGAACCTTTACGGGTAATATTGAATGGATTGGGCAAAGATGCTGCCAAAATCATTTCGCGTATCAATGGTTTCACTTATGTTCAAACCAAGTTTGATTATTTCACCGGAGAGCTGAAAGAAGTTGAAAGAATTGCCTATTCAAAAGGGGAAAGAGCTTTGGTAAACTGCTATGGCGCTGATGATGTCCGCGAAGGTGTGGCCATCATGCATAAAGAAGGCGTTGATGTTTCGATCACCGGTAACTCTACCAACCCAACCCGTTTCCAACACCCTGTAGCAGGCACATACAAAAAAGAGTGCATCGAACAGGGCAAGAAATATTTTTCAGTTGCATCGGGTGGCGGCACAGGCCGTACATTACATCCTGATAACATGGCTGCCGGTCCGGCTTCGTACGGTATGACAGACACGATGGGCCGCATGCATTCTGATGCTCAGTTTGCCGGTTCCTCATCGGTACCTGCACATGTTGAGATGATGGGTCTGATCGGAATGGGTAACAACCCAATGGTAGGCGCTTCTGTAGCCGTTGCCGTTGCCGTATCGCAGGCATAAACCCGATATATTTTCTTTCAAAAAGAAGGCGTCTCAAAAATCATTTGAGACGCTCTTTTTTTTGGGAATAATGCCAGGATAATTTCAGGGAAAAACCAGGATTAAACAAAACCTGGAATAGCTAAGCCCTCCCTTTAAATTTATCCAACGGGGAGAGACAATGATTTTCAGTGTGCGAAGGTGTCATCGGTACAATTTTCATCCTCGGACTCAAATTCAAGCGTGGCATGATGAATATTGATGTGCTCCAACTTATGTTTGATCATTTTCTTTAAGAGGTCGAGTTGTTCCATTCCAACTGAAGCATGTATAATGACATGAGCGGTAAGGGCATTTTGAAATGTGCTGATGGCCCAAACATGCATATGGTGAACGTCGAGGACCCCTTCTACCTCCTTAATTTCGGCTATGACTTCATTGATATCGATTCCCTTGGGAACCCCATCCAATGTCAGCGAGAGACTGTCAGAAAACAGATGCCATGTCGAATAGAAAATAACGATCACAATGGCCAGACTCGTTGCGATATCCAGCCAATAGAGTTTAAACAACATGATCAGGATTCCCGAAACCACAACACCCATCGAGACAGCCGCATCGGCCATCAGGTGCAGGTAAGCCCCTTTCACATTCAAATCCTTTTCCTTGTTCCGGATAAAAAGCAATGCCGATAATGCATTTACGACAATGCCGATTCCGGCTACAATGGCGACAGAACTTCCCTGAACGACCACAGGATGATGCAACCGGGAGAAGGTTTCCCAGATAATTCCACCAATGGCAATAAATAAAACGACCGAATTGATGAGTGATACCAGAATAGTGGATTTACGATAGCCATATGTAAACTTATCATTGGCCGAAGCCTTTGCCAGACGGAATGCTAACAAAGCAAGCGCCAGCGAGGCCACATCACCCAGATTGTGGCCGGCATCCGAGATGAGGGAAAGCGAATTATAATAGAGGCCCGCCATGAATTCAATGACGACATACAACGCATTAATGATAATCCCAATCATAAATGCCCTGTTCAGATCGGTCAGATTAAGTGAACTATGATGGTGATGTTTCATCCGAAAATAATTTGATTAAATAGGTCGTATGGAACTCGCATGGAAGATTTTTATACGGCTATTATTTTATTTATTGGTCGTATAGAGCTCGCATAAATGCTCGGTTCATCGTTGTTTGTGATCTTTGATCATGCTCGTTTCATATTGCAATCCTCATCTATTCCCCACCCGACAAGATTATGAATTCAGCAATTGCTTGATTTCCCCGGCCGAAGGAACACGGCCGGTCATCACAACTTTACCGTCGACAACCAGTGCCGGAGTCGTCATGACGCCGAATTTCATGATCTCCACTATATCTTCCACCTTCTCTACACTGGCATCGATGTCATTTTCATCTACAACTTTGAGGGTGATTTTTTCAAGCTCATTGCATTTATCACAACCGGTCCCTAAGATTTTTATTTCCATATGATCCCTTTTTAGAATAACGCTTTATTTACAGCTTGTACAGGGGCTATTGGTTACAATAAGTCCCAACAGGCTTCCGGCAATCGTGGTTCCCCAGGCATTTCCGCTAATAGGACAAGCACCTGTCGGACAGCCGGAAAGATGATAGTACAACAGCCCTATACCGCCTCCGATTGTCACACCCAGAAAAGGTTTCCAGAAATACCATGATTTTAAATACCCCTTTATAGAATTAGGTCTTGGAGTGGTTTTACATTTGTTTTCCATTATTTGGATTATAGGTGAATACTTTAAAATGACGATTATTTAGTGGGTATTACTTTGATTTCCCAGGTAATATCCATTGCCTTCTTATACATATAAGAAACGCCGCAGTACTTTTCCTGAGAAAGTTTTATTGCTTTTTCAAGCATATCCAATGGCAAATCCTTACCCGTGAATTCGTAGACAATATGCATGCCTGTGTAATGCTTGGGATGCTCTTCCGTAACTTCTGCTTCGACATGAAGATCAAATTTTTCAACTTCCACCCTCATTTTCTTTAAGAGTGAAACGACATCCATACCGGTGCAACCCGCTAAAGCGGTAAGCATTAGTTCCTTCGGACGGGGTCCCTGATCCTCTCCTCCCCCATCAACAGCAGCATCCATGATAAGATGATGACCACTCACCAGTGAGTCAAATTTCATGTTGCCTTTCCATGTTGTTGTTACGTTGTGTTTCATGATCAAATGTTTTGCGTATTAATTTAATTGATTAATCTTTGTTGGCTGTCAACAGGAAAATGGGATATTCCCTGACTTCACCCCGTTCGTTTTCTTGTTTCAGGGAAAAGCATGGTTTTGTGACAATATGCTTAAAGGCATGTTTTTCCAGTTGATGCGTTAGCTGATCAACATCAAAACCATGATGTCCATTAAATCCCTTTCCATGAAACGACCCATCCTCCAGATACAAATCGGCAATGGCCAGATAACCTCCCGGTTTAATTAACCCATAAAATTTATTGAATATCAGACCAATATTTTCAACATGATGAAGTACCATCTGGTTGTAAATGACATCAAACCGGCCATCATATTCTTCTTTCTCAAGGTCTATCCACAAGGTTTTCATGTTCCGGGTTCCGGATTTTATTATTTTTGATTCGGTCACCCTAATCATTTCCAGCGAATTATCCATCAACAATATATTTGAGAATTTGTCTTTGAGGAAAAAACTCAACAAACCTGTTCCCGCACCATATTCGAGGGCGGTCATGTCATCTGTAATGGGGATCCTGTTGACCATTTCATTTGCGATAGCTTCTGAACGCCATATATGCAATTGGTTCTTATCCCAATCTTTAGCCTTGTTGTCAAATTCGTTCATGCGTAATTTATGATTGATGATATAACTTAAATGTCTCCTTTTTGTTAATCACACTTTTATTTTTCCGGTAATGTCAATCACAAAAATAACTCAAAGAAATGGATTATGATATCTCTTCAATATTGGCATGACAATCGTCAGATTGAAGTAGCTCAACTTTTATATTGATATTGATTAAGTGCTAACTTTGCATAATACAATGCCAATAAGCCTTCGATAAGATGAAACGAGCATGTTTGAAAGCATCAA
>JAUZOX010000129.1 GCA_030706265.1 Bacteroidota bacterium
GATCACCTGTTTTGTAAGGCCTAACGGCTTCCCAAATTCCACCCAGATCTTCTTTTAAAAAATCCCATCCGTCAATTAATCTTGTTTTCTGTTGTGCTTTTACGGGTAATGCGAAACACAGAATATATATAATAAAAAAGAGTTTAAGTTTTCTCACGATCCGTTCTGTATAGATTGTAATTAAAATATAGAATACTTAGTAAATGGGGTGTATACTTTAAAATGAAGCAAGTAAAAATTGATACAGAAAAAATCTTTCAATGTTTTTTATTGCCAGCAGCATAGTTTCTTAAGACGTTTTATTTTATTTCAGGTCGATAACTTCCTTTTCATCTGAAAATAATTTTATTAAATAGGTCAGATGGAACTCGCATAGAAGATTTTCATCGTTGTTTGTGATCTTCGATCATGCTCGTTTCAACATCATAATGCTATTTCAGATGTTGAGGTCATGATAAAAAATGATTCGAGATTTTTAAAAGTGAAAGGATTATTGCTACGTTGAATCGTAGCAATAATCCTTTTTAGTTAATTAGAAGTCAATTGTAGGTATATTGGTTGTGAAGTATCTGTCAATCACATGAGCTGTACCATTCGTCAGTAAGATACTGCTTGTTCTTACGTTGACGGAACTGTTCAAAATGATTGGGTAGTCAGATGTGTTTGAAGGTGATGAATCCAATACCCTGATCTTCATAGTGGAATTAGGATTAAGGCCAACTCCGAAAGCCGGAATGGTCAACGAACCTAACGTCCAAAGAGCATTTGTAGCAGATGTACCGGGTATGGTGATGTTAGCAGGCAGTGTTGACCAATAACCAGCCGGGCAGAGCGTGTTAACCTCCGAATTAATGGTCTGCAGGGTGTAATGATTGTAAACGCCGTCAAGGATTAACCACTTCAGATAATTTTGTAAATAAATCTGGGGGAAACTGGCAAATTTGTTGGCCACAAATACTTTACTGGAATTAACTGTTCCACAGATTCCATTAATCAGGTTGGCACCGATGAAGCAATCGTTATAAATTGTTTTAGTCGAATTCAAACGGCGGATGGCATCCTGGTGAAGCAGAATGAACGTCCTTTTCGTGTTCGTTTGAGTATAAAGACTGGTATCGATACCAGAAGCCCTGATCATTCTCAACATCAATGTGAAAATGGTATCAACCTTTACAACCCTTACTGTTGTCGAAACAGTTGCACCGGTTGGAAAACTGGGTTTTGCGGCAGTTACGTTTCTGGCATTGAGAATTGCAGTTGCAACATTGGTTTGAAGTAAATCCAGGTTCCGGATGGTCACCGTGTCGATCTTCTTGGTAGTATCATTGATAATGATGGTATCCACTACTTTCAGGTAGTTGCGCGTGTTCAGATATTGCCATGCCGTTAACCCGGTATTAGGACTAATGATATGGGGTTTTCTGTTGTAGTCTTCCTGTAATTTATAGCACCCTGCCAGCATCAATAGCATACATAAGGGAACTAATAAAATTAATATGTGTTTTTTCATAATAGTTTCAATTAAATAAATTAGTAACCTGGATTTTGAGTAAGGACACCTTGGCTATTGATAATCAACTGGTTGTTGATTGGCCACAATATTCTTCTGGGATCGCCAAAACCAGTTTGTGCAGCTCCAACTCTTTTTTGCCTTAGTTTAATAACAGGATCCATTACCGTCAACACCATATTGTTACGAATCAGGTCATACCATCTTTTTCCTTCACCAAACAGTTCATAACGACGTTCATTCAGAATGGTTGTTTGTAATGCGGCTTGCGTAGCTACTAACGGATCAGTAGCCAGATAAGTTGGAAGATAAGCACGGGTACGGATCAAGTTAACCAATCTTAATGCTTCGGTGCTGTTACCGGTTTGGTTCAAAGCTTCTGCATACAAGAGAATCTGGTCGGACAGGCGGTACATGACCAGGTATTGATTTGCCTGAGTGTTTTTGTAATCGGCTGTTGCCAAATATTTGGTAAGTTTATCACGTGCAGAGATGGTCTTGTCATAAGTAACCGGCCAACGGATATCTGCTGTAACTTTCTGCCAATCCACAAAAACTGCAGAGTCTTGTGCAACAGGATTATTGCTTTGTGATACGGCAACAGGCAGGTTTTCATAACCATTGGTCAGATAATCCCAGTGAATACTCCAAATACTTTCGACTGAAGTTTGAGGGGCAAGGAAATTGGCTTTCCATAGGTTTTGTTCGGCAAGGATAGCGGCTGCCTTGGCGGCGGGGTCGGTTGAAGTCGTATTTGCAACATACTGTATGTCTGTCAACTGTGGTGCTCCGGTTGGTACATACGATTTTGTACCAGTTGGTGTCTTGGCTGCAAATAATTTCGGGAACCATTGCAATGCACTTGCATAATCATTTTTCCACATGTAAACGTCGGCCAGCATTGCGCAAATAGCGCCTTCGCCAATGTACCATACGGTTGGAGTCTGACCTTTTTGAATGATGTTGTAAGCATTCTGAAGGTCGGGGATAATAATCGAATTGATGATGGAGTCTTGTGAAGCTCTGGGTCTGATTGCACTCTGACTTAAATCTTCGTAAGGAGCGGTCCATATTGGGGCACTGCCCCAGTTTCTGACGATGTAAAAATAGCACATGGCGCGCATTGCATAGCACTGTGCCATTGCGTTATTAATTACAGTCTGATTTGCAGTATTGTCATATTTGGCAACGTTGGGGATATATTTAATGCCGTTGTTTGCACGTCCGATTGTTTTGTATAAACCGGCCCAGCTGCATGCGCCATTTGTGGCAGTTAAACCATTAACAGCTAACTCATCAATGGTGGTGTTAGGCCAGCCACCTATATTGAAGTTATCGGATCTGCATTCACCCCAGTAAAAATAATTGGATTTCATTTCACCCTGGAAAGCGGAGTACATCCCTGCCAATGATGAATTGATATCACTCACTTTATGAAAATAATCAGATGGAAGTGCCTGTGTGAGCGAATCCTGCGTTAAAAATTTCTTACAACTACCAAGCAGGACTACCATACTTATAATTGCAATAAATTGAAATATTCTTCTAGTCATGATTTTTAAAAATTAAGATTTAAACCCATACCAACTTCTCTTCTTCTTGGGTAATTACCTCCGTCTTGTCCGATATTCAAACCTGATGATGTGAATTCAGGATCATACCAGCTGTAATTTGTCCAGGTCAACAAATTAGTACCATAGACAAACATATTTACAGCAGCCATATGGAATTTTTTGGCGATTTTAGAATCAAACATATAATTGAGTCTGGCGTTTTGTAAGCGGATAAATGAACCATCTTCAATGTACAAGCTGTTCATCCCTGAGCTGATGCTTCCTCTGGTATCTTTGCGGCTGGCAATGGGATACCGTGAAATATCACCCTGTTTTTGCCATACTGTTAAAGCGCAATCGTAGATGGGGGGTGAATAAGTTGAACTATAGGTGTTCTGATCAGCTCTTGCCTTGTTGTAGATATCTCCACCGATTTGCCCGGTAAACGAAAAGCTAAAAGAAAGGTTCTTGTACTTTAACATATTGGTAATACCGAAGTAATATTGGGGAAGTGCATTTCCTGCAATCATTTTATCTTTATCATCGATAACACCGTCATTGTTTACGTCTAACCATTGAGTGTCACCACCTTGTAATACATAACCCGATCTGCTCTTTTGAGTGATTTCACCCGTGTAAGGTTTGCCATTCAAAGTATACTGATATCCGGTAATAGTACCGGTTGCATCTAATATAGGAGCGGGTTTGCCATCTTTACCGAGTACAACTGTGAGTTGTTTCCCTGTCGGGTCATAAGCATTGGATTGATCCCACTGGTAAACACCCAGGTTTTTCCATACATAAAAGTCACCTATCGCCCCACCTTCCTGGAGTAACCATTTGTCACCTGAGATAAATGATTGGTGTCCGGCAAGTTCTTTGATCTTTCTGCTTTCAAATGTGATGTTACCATTTACATTCCAGGAGAAGTCATTTGATTTAAGTAAAAGTCCACTTGCTGAAATTTCCAGACCGTGATTTTGGATAGATCCAAGGTTGATATAGACTGAAGATAAGCCGGATTCAGCAGGAAGCTGTCTATTGTATAAAAGGTTACTGGTCGTTTTGATATAATAATCGGCTGTAATATTCAATCTGCCTTTAAACATGGTCAGATCGAGACCTGCATCGTTAGATGTTGTAGTTTCCCATTTGATATTAGGGTTACCCATCGTGGTACTCATGTTTGCAGTGTAAATACCATTGTAGACAGCTTCGCCGAAGTTGATGTATGATCTATTAGAGTAGTTACCAATAGCATCATTACCGGTTTGGCCATAGCTAAGTCTGAATTTGGCATCGTTTAAGAAACTTTTAGCCCAACTCATGAATTTCTCATCGGAGAAACGCCATGCTGCTGAACTTGAAAGGAAGTCTCCCCATTGATTGTCGGTACCAAACCTTGAAGAAGCGTCTCTACGCCAGGTTGCCTGAAATAAATACCTGCTCTTATAGTTATATCCAACACGTCCGAAGAATGAAGCTGAAGATACTACACTTCCTGTTGTATTAGTGAGGGAGGGGTTTATATTCACCTGGGCTACGTTTGAATAGAACAGATTTTCATCCAGATAATTGGATAGACCAAGTTTGTAGCTGTTTATCGTTTGCTTATCTGCACTGAATGCAAGCAAACCGGTAAATTCATGATTAGTACCTACCTTTTTGTTGTAATTGAAGTAGGATTCTTCCTGCCATTTAAAGTTGGTTCCGAAAGAGTTACTTCCCGTTGCACTTGCTGTATTTTGCACTGCAGCAGGCGTTAACTGGATGTTCGAAGGAATACCCAAGCCCGCACTCATGGTTGTGGTGAACAGCAAACTTGGAGTTATTTGGTAACTGATTTGCGTATTGTCCATCGCCTGCCATGTGATATTCTTATTGGTTGACAACAATGCAACGGCAACAGGATTTCTCTTGGATTCGATATAACCGGCTAGAGAACCATCCGGTTTGTAAATACTGGTCCAGGGGTTCTTTTCAAATACCTGTTTAACGGTGTTCCCGACATTGATGTCATTTCCGGTAGACCACATAAACGATAAACGGTTGCTTATTTTTAGTTTATTATAAGTATATTCTGCGTTTACCTGGGCTTGTAATTTTTTCTGGTAGCTATTCAGTACTATTGACTGGTCGTTGGTATATGTTAAACCTGAATAATAAGTGAAACCTTTCTGACCACCACTGGCACTAACAGAAAGTACATCCGTATTTCCGGTTCTCAGTAACAAGTTCTGGTAGTCGTTGTCGGCATCCAAATAAGGATTCAGAGAGTCTGCATTAGCGCCATGACGATAATAACGGAGTTCGTTAGAAGTGGTAGTCCTTAATTTATGAGAGAGCTCACCAAAGGTATGGGTATAATTTACATTAAAGTTCGGTTTGCCCTCTACCCCTTTTTTGGTTGTGATGAGAACAACTCCATTGGCACCACGTGCACCATAAATAGCAGCGGAAGAAGCATCCTTTAAGATGTCGATGGTTTCAATGGTAGAAGGATTCACAAAAGAAGCATTATCGCAAATCACCCCATCGATTACATATAAAGGCCCGTTACCATTAGCACTGATGGTAGATGCACCACGGATCTGAATAGTTCCGTCTGATGAAGGGTCACCACCATCGGTTGTAACCAATACACCTGCGGCTTGTCCTTCCAATGCATCCGTCAATGTGATGGGCTGACGTTCTTCAATCTGGGCTTTACCAACCGACGAAGTGGATCCGGTCATGTCCTTTTTCTTTGCAGTTCCATAACCGATAACCACAACTTCATTCAGTGAAGTTTGGTCAGCCTGCAGCGTAACATCAAGTGTCGGCTGGTCTCCGATTGTTACCAGTTGATTTTGGTAACCGATGTATGAAAATTTCAACACCTTACCCTTTGCAGGGGCTGGAACCTTAATGGAGTAATTACCGTTGATGTCGGTAACAGTCCCTGTAGAGCTGCCGTTAAGTCTGACGCTTACACCAGGTAATGGGCCGGCATCCGTAGAAGTGACTTTCCCTTTTATTTGTTGAGCATGCAAGGTCATGCTACAGGAAAAAAGTAAGATTAATCCTAGGATAATTCTCCTTGTAGAATTAATAGATTTTGGTACCTTTTTTGTCATTTTGTTAATTAATTTTTAATAAATGAGAACACGTAGGTGAAAATAGTTTTTAAAAATACTGCTTCAGTTTGAATTGAAAATTACTCTTTTGTTAATAAGATATAATTTTTGATTCTTGCCTCGGCAGGTTTTATTCGTAATTTCAAAACTAGGGAATATTAATTGGAACGGAGATGATAAATCGTTCTTTTAAGATAATAATGTGTTCTGGGAGGTGGAAAAATTGTAAAGAAATGGTGGATTAATTGATCATGTAAAATCAGAAAAATAAGGAAGCGACAGTATATCAGATTAATCTGATGCCGGGACTTTTTTGGGGATTTTTAAGTTAAAGTTTTTTTAACACTGAAAATGTTTAAAAAAGGAAAAGTTGATGAAAAATTAATAGAAATAGATCAATATTAACGGCTAAAAACCTCAGACTGGTTATCTTGATTGGTTTCGCAGATGAATTGTAAGTGTTAGGGTCATTCTTTTTTTACTGTTTTGTTGTCATTTTGTATATATACAGTATCCCGGCCTGTTCCTTGGTATCTCCTAAAAATCCATAAAACGATAAATGTATTTATTAAAACGATTACTATGCACAGTAAATGAGATGATTATAAAATGGAACGTTTTGAATATAGTCCGGGTTTTGACAGACAATATTGTAAGGCATTTGGGTAAGGAGTTTCTAAAGCAGATTGTTGGTAAAAGAAATGGCTTATAATGTGAATAGCATTTCCGGACGAAAAAAATGTAATGTAGCTGAAAAACAGATTCATGGTATTCAAATTTATCAATTCTAATTCATGAAAAAGGCCTGATTGAACATAAAAATCAGTAACTTTGAATTGGAAAGAGGTGGAGCGACCTCTTTATCTGATTGTTAAAACTAAATGGATTCAATATCATATATTTAACTATAAATAATCTATCAATGAAATCTGTTTTTTATTCCGCCCTTAAAATCAGTAAGATGGGCTGTGTGATGGCAATTATGCTCTTTGGCAGTCTCTTAAATGGAAGGCAAGCTGTTGCCCAGGACACCCTGTCCAAATACATTTTAACACCCAAACCC
>JAUZOX010000013.1 GCA_030706265.1 Bacteroidota bacterium
AAAGGACTGCTTTTTTTTAGTTTACCTTTGTATCATGAATGAACAGATTTTTCCCTGGAGACATAAACGGAGATATAATTCTTATTCCGAATACTTTAAGCAATCATTCGGTGAGCGTGTTCAGAAAGTTGCAATCGATGCAGGCTTTACCTGTCCGAACCGGGATGGAACAAAGGGCATGGGTGGCTGTACCTATTGTAACAATGATTCTTTTAATCCTTCTTATTGTCAACCCAATAAAAGCATTACGCTTCAAATCAAGGAGGGAATCGAATTTCATTCGCGAAGATACAGACGAGCTAAAGATTTCCTGGCATATTTTCAGCCCTATTCCAACACCTATGCTCCACTTGAAAAGCTAAAAAGCATATATGATGAAGCTTTACGTTTTCCGGGAATTATGGGATTGGTGATCGGTACCCGGCCGGATTGTGTAAATGACGAGATATTGGATTATATTGCAGAAGTAAGCCGTTCATATTATGTCATTCTTGAACTGGGTCTTGAATCGTGCTACGATAAAACACTCCGAAGGATAAACCGGGGACACACCTGGGCTGAAAGCGAAGATGCCATCCGAAGAGCTGCATCGCGCGGAATAAAAGTCGGAGCACACATCATATTCGGTCTTCCAGGTGAAAGCCGGGAAGAAATGTTAAAAGAAGCGGACATTATCTCAGCTTTACCGTTGACAAATATCAAATTTCATCAGCTGCAAATCATCAAAAAGACCAGAATGGCTGCTGAATATCTGGATAATCCGGAATCCTTTAACCTGTTTACAATGGAAGATTATCTTTCTTTTATGGTGCGCTTTCTGGAAAAGCTTAATCCATCCATAGTTGTCGAAAGGTTTGCCGGTGAAGTTCCCCCACGGTTTTTAGTAAGCGCCCCCTGGTCAAATCTGCGCAATGATGCATTCAACCGCTTGCTCGAAAAGAAGCTCGAAGACTACGACACATGGCAGGGACGGTTATTCCATAATCAGATAAATCCATAAATAGCATTTAGATTTTAAAGACAAATTGAACACTAAATTCCAGTGGATTCAGTGAATTCGATGTTGAAGAATTTGCTACTGACGCTTCAGTTGTTGTCACAGTATCAGTAGACGCAATATTTTTTTTGTTATAACCAATTTTAAATGACATCGATTGCTTTTTCATAAAACGGAGATGGCCAAACAAATACATCCGTATACCTCTTCCATAAAGCATTGGAGTCGTAAAGGAAAACAGGTGGTCATGCTCGTATGTGTAGAACCGGTTATCATATGATGACGAATAATAAGCTAATCGAGCTGAAAAGCTCAACTTCTCTACCTTATCTTTCCACGCCAGATCCTGTAATAAGAGATATCCTGTACTCGTTCCCGCCGTCTTACTAAGTCGATTTAACTCCAAACGTGACTGAAGCGTAATTTGTTTAAAAATTTGACTTTTCAAATCAAGCCTGATATTTAACCGATGCTGGTTTTCCACTTTATTCAATATATTTGAATCTACGGGCAAGTTTAGGGGACGGTCTTTGTTTCCGATCCGTAGAATCAACAAATTGTAAGGAGATGCTTTCCATTCCAATTGCAATTGCTGTTCGTACCCAGAAGATGGGGCATCGATCCTATATTTTAACCAGGGGTAATGATAAAAATCGGCGTAGGTCCGAATCGTAACTTTTGAACTTAACATCATGGTCGCGGCAGCAAATAGCCCTTTTTCATTTTGAGGCAATCCGCTCTCCCCTAAACAATTTCCATAAGGCGCCCGATATACCGGAGAATAATCCCGAACTGAAAAATAGAAAGAATAACCATAAACCGGTTGAAAAAGAATATTTTGAATTAGCGCCCAATATCCCATTCGACTTGCTGCCACCTCTCCGCTCAGTAAAACTCGTCCAAGAACGATTCGATGATCAAGGCTCAGGTTTCCAAACCGGGTTCTCTTAAGGTCATATCTCCTGTACGCTACGGAAGAAGCAGCAAGAGCGTTGCTGTAAAACCCATCGACAAAATTGATACCCACCTCTGAAACATCATGCTTTAAGGCAATCCTGCCACCATAGGTCGTTTGGACGGTATTGTGACGGCGCAACCATTCCACACTGTCACGATGAAGGCCATCTGTCACAAAACCCGTAATTCTTTTTAAGGTATCCAGCCTTCCATCCCAGGGTGAAATAGACAAGAAACCCGTAATATTGAATCTTTTAAAACAAAGCGTCGAAGCCACACCTCGCATGAATCCGGATTCTATTGCCGAACTGTTTTGAACTATTCCAGGTGCTTTCCTCAAATAACCAGAAGCAAATATCGTTCTACCGATATTGTAACCACTCCATAATGCAAGTCCCTGTCCAAAGCGAAGATGATAATCACCAATAATCAACCTTTTAACAATACCTGTATTGCTGATCATCCCATAGACAGAAGCAAAATCAAAGCCAGGTATTCTTTCCAGCGGTTTTTTAAATAATGTTTCGCCGGGATCCTTTTCAAATGTAAATCCGGTAGTCACGCGACCTTGCCAGTCATATTTATATTTGATCAGTAATTTGAATGACGATCCAAAATAAGAACTGTCTTTGGGTTTTCCCACACCGGATGGCCTGATCAATACATCTTCATGTCCTTCTTTAAAAAATTTACGCGCTGTAATACTTTGTTTATTTTTATCCGTCGTAAAGCTGATATAGGGAATAACGCTTTCAATGGTTTCACGATCAAACCCTTCAATGAGCTGAAGC
Source organism: Bacteroidota bacterium (assembly GCA_030706265.1). Lineage (GTDB taxonomy): Bacteria > Bacteroidota > Bacteroidia > Bacteroidales > Cfx3-03 > Cfx3-03. The sequence goes on from JAUZOX010000013.1 coordinate 2,746, forward strand.
TCATAGGGTGTAAGAATATATCCGAATTGATTTCTGTAAAGTATCAGATTCTTTATTTGTAAATCATTTAACCATGGAATAGCGGATAACTGATCGGGTTCTGCAAAATTAACCGGAATTGGATTTTTTGCAAGACGTTCCAGCAACTCGTCCCTGTCCGACAAGTCCGGATCGATTTCATTCCTGCTTTTCAGCTCTTCCTGCTCATATTCCGCTTCGTTGATTACAACGTTCTGGGCATTACTGACTGTCATGATCAGCATAAGCGCAATGAATATCACCAGCGTATGCATCATCGTAAAAATTTATAAGCCACTGATGCCTGAGGAGTAAATCCCAGCGTTTGGTGCCACGATGCGGCAACATCAATTGAAAATGAGGAAAAGACATATCCAAATCCAAAACTAAATTTTGAGGTATTCAGGCCTAATCCTGCCCGTACGGATATCTTTTCTTCAAAAACATATTCCATTCCATAATTAAGAACCAGAATTGACCCGGAAGCCTTTTCGGCTTCAGTCAGCAAGGCGAGTTCGGGAATTGGCCTGAATGATAGTCCGGCCCTGTAAATGGAGGGAATCCGTTCTCCGGAAAGGCCATTCAGATTAACTTCGAAAGGATTAAAAACATTGCATGCAAAAGTCATCTTGTTTGACATCATCCATTGTATTCCGGCATCAAACGAAACTGCATTTCCGGATTCATTCGCATCTCCAAATGACACATGAAAACAATCGAAACGAACTCCGGCCGAGAACCGTTCACTAAATTGCCGACCCATTGCAAGACCAGCGAACGTGTTTGCATATTGCCCAAGTCTTATGTGGCTTAATGCCAAACCAAATCCGCCGTTTTTTATAGGTATTGCTAAAGACCCAACGTTAAAGAAAAGGTCTTTGACCAGAAATCTGTTTTCTATATATAATGCGGTCTCCGGATTCACTAACTTTGCTAATCCGGCAGGGTTGTTATGCGTTGACCACACTCCCTGCGTAAAAACTGAAATACCACATGTTCCGGCCTGGCCGGCACCCGCAGGATCTCCTTCGCATCCGGCATGCGTGATAAGCGGCGTGGCTATAAGAAAACAAATGGCGATATATTTATGCATTTTCAAATATTATCACACCAACATGAACCGAGCATGTTTGAAAACTCAATCACCGATCAAATCTTTTATGCGAGCTCCATCTGACCTATTTAATACAAATTGTTTACAGATGAATCATTTAGCATAAAAAAACTATATTATTTAAACATTTTATCACTTTTAAAGTTCTATTCGAATGATAACAAAAGACATTTTGCAGTTTCTCCAGGAATTAAAGCAAAATAATAACCGTGAGTGGTTCGCAGAAAACAAAAAGCAATATGAGAAAGCCAATGAGGCCCTCTTATCCCTGGTAAAACAAATTATACCCGTAATTCAACTTGTCGATCCAACTATAGGCGACCTTGCACCTAAAGATTGCGTCTTCAGAATTTATCGTGACACCCGTTTTTCTCCAGATAAGACACCCTACAAAACAAATATGGGCGCCTACTTTGCAAGAGGCGGTAAGAAAAGCGCCTATGCCGGATATTACATGCATCTTGAACCCGGAAATTGTATGCTTGCAGGAGGAATATGGATGCCTGAGCCCGAGGTCTTAAAGAAAATAAGGCAGGAAATATATTATAATAGTGCCGAATTTAAAACTATTCTCAATTCAAAGTCTTTCATCGAAAACTTTGGCGCATTGAGTGAAGACGGGAAATTAAAAAATCCGCCAAGAGATTTTCCGGCAGATTTTCCTGATATAGACCTTTTAAAGAATAAGAATTTCACCATGTATCATTCTCTGGATGATAAAGCGGTGTGCGCTGAAAATTACCTTGCCATTGTTTCCAAGACATTTGAAGCAATGAAGCCCATCAACGATTTTCTAAACAAGGCATTCAGAGATTAACCTGCAATGATTAATCTCTGAATGCATGTTTAGGAAAAAAATCATTCACCAAATCTGAAATATACTTTTCCTTTCAGAGGGCTATCGCTATTTGTGTATTGATTCTTCTGACCCGCAGGTCCCTCGTCTTCTGGTTTTGAGAACTTGGTTCCTATCGGGGGAATGCAATTTAAAATAGAGATATTGCCACTTGGGAATGCAGGAGTTACACTCCCCTTTGCATACGTGGGATTCTGAGGTGTAAACAGGTGCAGGAACAAATCGCTGCTGGCTGATACAATCGTAAAAGGCAGTTCCCTGGTCTGAACCTGTACAGCGTATAAATTGGCATAATAACCCTTGAATTCAGGATATACCCATGTCTCGCCTGTTATGGTATTGTTGTACATTTTATTGTACACATTCAATGTCGTTCCTTTTAATCTATTTTTCCAAACATGGTATGGACCATTCGCCATAAGGGTTGCTCCTGTTACCAGCTTTTCAGGATAACTGAATGTAATGCCGGCACTCTCAACTTTTCCGGTTGGATGAAGTTGATACTCCAGTTGTAACCATCCTCCGGGCAACATCGTCCACTTTATAAAACATTCGGGGGATTTATTGTAATTAATTTCAACCACATAATTATTGCCCGATGGATAATGCTTTAATTCTTTAAAAGAAACGGTGTCGCCAACAAATAAGGGTCCGTTGTTAAACGGAATCACCTGATTTCCTCTTTTCACCTCGGTCAGTAAGCCATTGGTCTTATTGAATTTAGCCGATACTTTCCCTGAAGAAAGAATCACGAAATCACCCTCTTCCTGCATCGCAACTTTACCGGGAGTTGTTTTTACTATCCGGCTTGCCATAACCTGAGGTTGGGTGATACTCCATGACCAACGGTTGATCTGGCGTCCAAAAGGATCAACGGCGGTGATAAACATAACGTCATATCCCTTCCAGCTTGCCGGCAAGTTGATTTTCAACACCCCACTATCACCAGGGGCGATATTGGGAGACGATATAACTCCCTTTAAATTCTGATTTGTAATTTTTGGAAAAGTACCGGTAAACTTTTCAAGTTCATATGAGAATTTGCATTTATTCAAATTGGTATACAAAAAGCGATTGTTTACGGCCAGTTTGCCGTCAAAAGCTGCGTTAAGCTGTGTGTTTTTAAAATGGACAGGCGACCAGATTTCTTTAATCGTATAGAAGCTGCCCTCCTTCTCATGATGAGGTCCCAGGATGCCATCCGGAGCAAAGTTTCCATGTGTATCTATTGAATCATTTTTATCCTTGCGGACTATTCCTTCATCAGCAAACACCCAAAGAAATCCACCTGCCGACAATGGTTTTGAATACATCAGCTCCCAATAATCATCCAAACTGGCACCGTGTCCACCATCAAACAAACCATGTAGAAACTCGGTCGGAAAGTAAATATCAGCTCCTTTATTCAGCACATTCTGCACATAACTATAGCTCGGATAATGCTTGGTATTCATTCCATTGAGCGTTGCCCACGGTTCAATGACCTGACGATTCTGAGGATCCCATTTGTCATATTCGTTGCGCAAGTCCTTGTTGAATCCGCCTTCATTTCCATTATCCCAAAGCACAACACAAGGATGGTTTACATCCCGTTGCACCATTTGCTTTACAATCCGGGTTCCTGTTTCCGTATCATAATATCCATGCCATCCTGAAAGCTCGTCTAAAACAAACAAACCCAGAGAGTCACACACGTCCAGAAAATGGGTATCGGGCGGATAATGGCTCATGCGGACAGCATTCATATTCATGTCCTTAATCAGGTTGACATTTTCTATGCTGATATTCTTACTAATCGTGCGTCCGGTTTCCGGATTGAAGGTATGACGGCAGACCCCCCGGAACATGATTTTTTTATTGTTGACGTAGATGCCATCATTCTTTCTCACTTCAACCGTACGAAATCCAAAACGTTGATTGATGGCATGAATGGTTTGCGTGCCATTCTTCAGACTAACCACAACCTGATAAAGATTGGGAGTCTCGGGAGTCCAGAGGGCCTGATTTTTGAACATCCCCGTCAGTTTTACCTGATCCAGGTCAGAAGTCAATGCCATTGTTATTGGAGCGCCAAAAGCTTTTCCATCCAAAGTCTGCAATTGCGCCACCACTTGATTTGCCTTACCCTTACCATTCAGGAAAACGTCCATGTTAAAAGCGCCGTCAGCCTTGGCATCGATTGCCACACGGTCTATAAATTCTTCCGGATAGGCAGCCAGATACACCGGTCTGTAAATACCGCCAAAGATCCAATAGTCACCACGCCGCTCAGCCCTGTTTACACTTGCATTGGCCGATTCTTTGCTTACCGTTACTTCAAGCAGGTTCTGTTTTCCATATTCAAGGAGGTCTGTGATGTCGTATCTAAAACGGTAAAACGAACCCTGATGCATTGCACCCGCCGACTTCCCGTTAATCTTAACTTCGGTATCGGTCATCGAACCCTCAAATACAATGTAAACTTTTTTACTTTTCCATTTTTCCGGAACGGTAAACTGGTATTTGTAAAGTCCCTTTTCATCATTGAATTTCTTGTCCTGCCCATAATTATAGGCACCAAAACCCTGTTGTTCCCACTGCGATGGGACTTCAATGGTTGACCACTTGTTGCTGTTCATTCCTCCGGTACAAAAGAAATCCCACTTTACAGTATGGCTATTGTCTTTCCCGGATAAATACTGAATTTCAGTTACTTGAGCACTTACCGACAGTACAGTCGCTAGAAGAATTAAAATGAGTAAAGTTTTTTTCATAGATATATTTTGGATTTAGTTATTGCAAAGGTATAACAACCTCCAATAACTCAGGCAAATCCATTTCAATTTTCTTTAAATGATCAACTTTTGGCACCCCATTTGAGTTCCATCCCCGCCGATCGTAAACGGCATCCAGCAACTTTTCATACCTGTCCTCGCGATATGAACGAAGTAATGTCATCTTTTCCTCAGTCGGTTTACCATCAGGATCCATCCCGATATCTTCTTTCAACTGTTTATCATACCGTTCCTGCCTTGATTCATATTCCTCTTTCGTCACAGGACCACATGCCCTATAAGGTTGTGCATCATTCTTCCGCAAACCATAACCGCGGCGGATGTTAAAGACGCGTTGGAAATTATATACCCGTTCACTCATCCTGATCAAATCCTCTTTGTTGACATGCTGTCCGGTAACGGCATTGAAGATGGTCACATAATTATCCACATGTTCCGGAACTTTATTGGGTTCAGGAGTCAAGTAGTTGTCGGCAGGTTCAACATCATTCCAGGGAAGTTTGCAGAAACCGGCCAGCCCAAACCAGGTCCGAAACATCGGAAAATAATGCAATGCCTCTGCCTTCTTTTCAAACGTCGGAATCATATTGTTCACCATATCCATGAAAATCAACCATGCCTCATCGTGTTGAGGACCTTTATTCGCCATGGCATATCCCCCCTGCTGTGCAAGCGATTCTTTGGAAACATATTGTGAATATTCAAGCCCTTTATTTTCCATGCCGATATCCTGCAGAAACTGAGGATCACCCCAACCCTTTGCGCCAAACAGCTCCTTCATTTTGTGAACACCTTGTCCGGCAATGACACCAAATCCCTCGCCACGTGCCAGCTGATGAAGCAATTCCATGGCATTGTCCTTATTCCCGAAATTCAGTTCCAATCCCCCCGTTCTTTCCTTAGTCAATATCCCATTTTCATAACACTCCATGATGAAGCCCATCGTCGTACCCCAGGTAATGGTACAGATTCCATATGTATCACAATAAAAATTAGACTCTATGGTAAAATCCGGATCGAAAATTCCCATAATAGAACCCAACGAAGCGGCTGTTTCATATTCCGGTCCTTCAATGATCACCTTTTCGCCCTTGTAAGGTCCTGTCTGAAGCTCATAATGTTCAACCGTCTTTGCACACGACATGTTGCATCCGGTCCAGCAACCATCCGGCATCCCCTGTGTAAAATATTTCATATAAATGTCAGAATGAATCTTTGCAGCCAAAGGATGACTTCCATATTTGAAGTTATTGACAGGCAACAAATCATAATCATTCATGATATTGGTAAGATGAGCCGTCCCCTTTTTCCGCATCTGGCACTGACTGTCATCCAGGTCCTTCATTTCTTTATTGAATCTGCGACCGCGTACCTGAATGGATTCCAGATCAGCCACATTATTACGGTTACCGGTCGTCCCCTTTGTTTTGGCCACGATAGCCTTCACTTTTTTATTCCGCAGCACAGTACCGATTCCACCCCTGCCGGCTTGTTTGAGCCGAACTTCCTGCCGCCTTGAATCCCAGAAGCTAAAGTTTAGCATGCCCATTAAAGAGTGGTCGGCGGCAGTTCCAGTTGAAACAACCGAAATATTCTTGCGATCTTTCTCGTCATCCGCCAATTCAATATGCAGATGTGCAGCCAATTTATGGGTATCCACCGCATCCTGAAGCGCCTCATAAATTTCAACCACCTCCCTGGTTTCATCAATCAGGATTATGACTTCCACTTCTGATTTCCCTTGCAGTTCAAATGCATCAAAGCCTGCAAATTTCAGGAATGGACCAAAGTGCCCCCCCACATTCGAATCTATGACCGAATCCGTTTGTGGTGAAATGCTCACACAGATTGACTTTCCGGTTCCCGAATACTGAGTGATTCCACATACGGGACCACCTGAAATGATAATCTCGTTATCCGGGTCATCCCATTTCGTATCAGGACGTGTCCCATCCCATAGAAGGCGCAGTCCATATCCCTTTCCGCCGATAAATTTTTCCTTCATTTGTCCGGATACCGGCTTCTCTTTAATCACTTTATCCGAAACATTGACATAGAGTGTCCGGTCATTATATCCCTTGTCGATTGGAGACCAGGAATAATGAAATTGCACCAGCAGTTTGTGGTTATTTTTAAATGTATCTAAACTCATCTTTCACTCTCCTATTTAAAACCCCTTTTGCTTATACAAATATATATAATTTGCGCCAGTAATAAATCATTTATTATCTAAATATCAATATGTTCTATTATGCATATCGATCATAGCTGAATAATTTTTGAGCCGTAAAAAATTTGGGATCAGGTACAAATATTTTGAACAGAAAAGGGTAAATTTGTACAAATAACCCTCCATGGCAAAACTTGAAGATCTGCGGAATAAGACAGTCGGGATAGCCGGTTGTGGCGGATTAGGATCAAACTGTGCTGTCGCGCTCGCAAGAGTCGGGATAGGTCATCTTATCATTGTGGATAATGATACTATCAGTGAAAGCAATCTGAACAGGCAATATTATTTCCATGACCAGATCGGCAGGCCCAAGGCTCAGACGCTGAAAGAAAATATTGAGAGGATAAATCCAAATGTAAAAGTTACGGCCATCAATGTTAAACTGGACGAAAATAATCTAAAGGAGATCTTTGATGGCGTTGATGTGCTGGTCGAAGCCCTGGACCGTTCCGACCAGAAACAAATAATCATTGAAACAGCGCTTATCCTGTGGCCTGATCGCCCTCTTGTAATTGGCATCGGTATGGCAGGTTGGGGAGGCAATGATTTGATCCACATGAAACAATATGGGAACCTGTTTATTTGTGGTGACAGGATATCTGAAATCGGGCCCGAAATGCCTCCACTTGCTCCACGCGTGGGCATCGTCTCCAATATGCAAGCCAACACCGTTTTACAGATATTGCTCGAAGGATCCCGGGTCGGGGTCCAACAGAATTTGAATTGATCAGCCGAAGAAAGGAAGAATACCGAGCCGAAACGACCTATCAATCCTAAGCGTCAAAATTGAGCTAACCGATGAACAGAACATCATTGGAAAACACAATCGACCCATGAACGGGGCATCTTTGCGAGCTCCATACGACCTATTTAATACAAATTATTGATGTATGAACATTGTATTGAACAACAGACCAGATGAAATTCCCGCAGATCAACTAACGGTCCAGGAACTTCTCGATTTAAAGAAATTTAGCTTTAAGCTGTTGATTGTACGTATCAACGGCAGCATCATCAAGAAAGACCACTTCCATGATGCCTTAATTCATGATGGGGACGATGTGTTGGTATTGCATCTCATTTCAGGAGGCTGAGGTCAGATTGCTTCCGCCACGACGAAAGCGCTCCCGCCGATATAAACCAAATCATCTCTTCCTGCTGCATTTAAAGCAGCTTCTTTCGCCTCCCTGACCGAAGGCCACACCTCCCCTTTTAATCCTGCTTCATGTCCTTTTTCAGCCAGTAAGTTTGCTTTCAGCGCCCTGGGCAAATTGGCATTGCAAAAATAATAGGTGGCATCTTTCGGCAACAATTTCAACATCCCGGTTACATCCTTGTCACTTACAACCCCAAAGACGATATGAAGCTGCTGATGAGGTGTCAGGACCAATTGTTTTACAACTTCACGGATGCCGTCGACGTTGTGTCCGATATCACAGATCGTCAGAGGATAACGCTGGAGCATCTGCCATCTTCCTGCAAATCCCGTATTCGAAATGACATTTTCGATGCCGGTTCTTATATTTTCCATTCCGGTTTCCCATCCTAAAGACTCCAGGATACGTGCAGTTTGAATGACCGTCAAAATATTATGAGGCTGGTATGATCCGGCTAACGGGCTCCTTAAATTTCCGAGATAGGGCTTTCCGTTGTGCCACACATCCAAAGAAAGAGTCGGAGCCTCTTCCACAAAATAACTGGCATTGCGTAGTTCAAATTCCTCATCCGCAAAATAGATGGGCGAGATCATCTCGGCAGCCTTTTTCCGAAATACCGGAACCGTTTCAGGCTGTGTCTGGCCTATAACGACAGGTGTCTGTGGTTTGATGATTCCCGCCTTTTCACCTGCGATCAATTCGAGTGTGTTTCCCAGAAATTGAACATGGTCAAGCCCGATGTTGGTAATGACAGATACAAGCGGTGAAATAACGTTGGTTGAATCAAGCCTTCCACCCAATCCGGTTTCAACAATGGCAATATCAACCTTTTCATCGGCAAAATAGCTAAAAGCCAGGGCAACGTTCATTTCGAAAAAGGAAGGTTGTATCCGGTCAAAATCATTCCGGTATTTCTCTACAAAGGCCACGACATAAGCCTCGGGTATCATTTCACCGTTTACGCGAATCCGTTCCCTGAAGTCGCGAAGATGGGGAGAGGTATACAGGCCTACTTTCTTTCCACTGGTTTGCAGAATGGATGCCAGAAAATGAGAAACGGACCCCTTTCCATTGGTCCCGGCAATATGGACCGATTGAAAATGGCGGTACGGATAATCGGTAATCTCGCACAGTTTCAGTGTATTTCCAAGATCGGCCTTATATGCTGCAGCACCAATCCGATGGAACATCGGTAATTGGGCCAACATATAATCCAGTGTTTGTTGATAATTCATTAAAATACTCTCTTAGGCCTTACCTTGATGGGCGGATCAACCATCAACGGAACCTTCTCGATGGTTACGTTTGAAGTATCAAGACCATAGGCTTTCACATTGGTGATGGCAACCTTTTTTATCAGATTATGGATTTCCATGATAAACTGGTCAATCGGCCTGAAGTCAAAATCATAATTCTGTACCCGGTCAGTGATGATAAATTTAAAGTCGCCCAGGATACCATATTTCCGGAGAGAGGGGTAATGGCTTATGATGTCGATTTCATGCTTCTGCATCAGATCCTCAAGTATCTGTTTGAAATAGAGATTAATTCGTGGTTCAACCTTAAAACCGATTTTAAAATCTATTCTCACCAGCACAAAGGGAATGATATGTTCAAGCTTATATTCCAGCGTATGCGGCTCATCCACGATATCGACATGAAAGAACCAATACAGGTCGGCTCGTTTGGGCTGTTTGTTGATAATGGAATACATGATTTTCGCCTCGATATCCGAAGAGTAGTCGGCACGCGTCAGATAAACCAGGTTGGTGGCAAATTTGGGAATAGAATGGTCGTTGTGCAGATCTTTCAACACATCCGTATGATCCGAGATCTTATCAAATTTGAGGAAGTCCTTTTTAAGTGACCTGGCTTTATACCAGGTGTACATGATCAGAAAAATGATCGAAGCCATCAAAATGGTAAACCAACCGCCATAGGCGAATTTATGAAGATTTGAGATCAGGAAGGCACCTTCTATGACCACATAGGAAGCAAGGAATATGCCGATATAAGCCAGTTTGACTTTTCTATTATACAGATAAAAAGTAACCAGCATGGTCGTCATCATCATCGTTATGGTAATAGACAAACCATAAGCGGCTTCCATGCTCGACGATTCCCTGAAAAGCATAACCGCACCCATACAAGCAATATACAATATCCAGTTGACACTTGGAATATACATTTGCCCTTTTATACTCGTTGGGTATTTGATCTTTACCTTGGGCCAAAAATTAAGATGGATCCCCTCGCTGATAATCGTATACGAACCGCTGATCAATGCCTGGCTGGCAATAACGGCAGCAGCGGTAGCCAAAATAATACCCGGTAACAAAAACCAGGACGGCATAATGGTAAAAAACGGATTCGTATCATGATGTATCACAGCCTTATGCGTAATGATCCATGCACCCTGGCCCAGATAGTTTAAGATCAAACTTGTTTTAACAAAAATCCATGACACCCTGATATTGTGAAAGCCGCAATGCCCCAGGTCCGAATACAATGCCTCCGCACCGGTTGTACACAGAAAGACAGCCCCCAACAGCAAAAATCCGCTTGGATGGAAAAGCAGCAATCGAATGGCATATAATGGATTAAAAGCCCTTAATACAGCCGGGAAGTCAAAGATATGATTTAATCCCAGCAACCCCAGTGTCGCAAACCAAAGTACCATGATCGGTCCAAAAGACTTGCCAAGTCCCTCGGTTCCGAACTGCTGCACAAAAAACAAACAGGTGAGGGTTACCAGGGCAATCGGCACCACGGCGATATCGGGTTTTACCATCCTAAGACCCTCAATAGCAGAAACAACGGTAATAGAAGGGGTAATAATACCGTCGGCCAGCAAAGCAGCGCCACCGATGATCGCCAAAACGAAAACCTGTTTTTGCCGTTTCCGGATCAATGCGTAGAGTGAGAAAATTCCACCCTCCCCATTGTTATCGGCGCGCATGGTGATGATAACATACTTTATTGTGGTTTGCAGCGTAAGGGTCCAGATTATACAGGAGATAGCACCAATGATATTTTCAGGGGTGAAATTGATTCCCAATCCGGTAACGATGGCTCGCATAACATACAAGGGAGACGTACCCAAATCTCCAAAGACAATCCCGAGGGTGATAACAATTCCGGCTAAGGACAGCTTATTTTTAAGAGTATTTTTTGAATCCATTTTTCGGATGAGATGCTAATACTTACGATTTAAAAGTAGCAAAAAAACAAATGATTATGATTCATTATTTTTTGCAAATTGTTGTTTAATGACTGCCAGAACAGGTGGAATTAACGAAATCAGGATGATAGCAAGTATCACGACAGAAAAATTGTGTTGCACGAATTCAATATTTCCGAATAAATACCCCGCCCAGCAAAAACAGTTTACCCAAAGGATGTTTGCAGCAAGACTGAACAGATAAAATCTTTTGTATTTCATTTGACCGACACCGGCAACAAATGGAGCGAATGTTCTGATAATAGGCATATAACGTGCGAGGATCAGGGTCTTGCCACCATGTCTTTCATAAAAGGCATGCGTCTTATCCAGATTCTTTCGATTGATCAGTTTATAGTTCTTCTCGTAGACGGCATGGCCAAGGAACCGGCCTATGAAGAAATTGGTGTTGTCACCCGAAAAAGCAGCTAAAATGAGTAATATCAGTAGAAAATGAAGCTGAAGGGGGTGCCCCTGACTGGCAGCTACTGCTCCGGCAGCAAATATCAATGAATCTCCCGGAAGAAAAGGAGTCACCACTAAGCCGGTTTCACAAAAGATGATGAGAAACAAGATTAAATACGCCCAGTTATGATAATCGGAGACCAGTTGTGGTAAGCTTTTGTCAAGATGCAGAACAAAATCGATAAAAGAATGGATTGTTTCCAAGTTGATTCAAAATTAATTTCAGCGCGCAAAATTAGATAAAAGAACCCAATGGTTAACAAAACCCGATTGTAAAAATATTTTTCGGTTTAAATTTCATTCATTGTAAAAGTAGATAAATTATAAAAAAAGTAAAAAAAAGATTCATCGATTAAACTACTTTGAAAGTTTTAAGTCTAACCATAAACAAGAAAAAATTATTACTTAATTTTATTTAAATATGAAAACAGTTGGAATTAAAGGGATTTTTATCCCATTGGCCATTACTTTATTATGCTTTATTTTTATATCCCAGAATAATGCATTTGCTCAGGATAAACCGGCTAAAAATGTCAGGACCGTAAGAGTTGAAAGGGCAAAAGTCATCAACCAGGGAAATGCGAATTTAAAGTTGACCGATGATCAAAAAGCCAAGATGAAAGACCTGCGTTTCGAGCAGGAAAAAGCGATGCAGTCGTTGAAAGCACAGAGTCAGGAAATGGCTGCACATCTGAGGACGCTTAAACTGGCCGATAAGCCCGACAACAAGGCCATCTTTAAGACGATTGACGAAATGGTTGCCGTTCACGGAGATATCATGAAACGCCAGATCACTTTCGAACAATCCATGAAGGCAATACTCACACCCGAGCAGCTCAAGGAATTTCAGATCCGCCAAATGAACAGGCGTGCACATATGGGAGGCCGCAACCAGTTCTGGGGTCAGGCAGGCAACCGTAACTTTGGACGCATGCAAATGATGGGCCGTAACGGCATGAACCGTCCGGGCATGATGGGAGCACAGATGGGACAAGGTGGAATGAGGCCACAGGGACAAATGATGAACCGCCCTAACTTCGGTGGCAATCAGATGATGCCCCAGGTTCAGATGCAGAAAAGAATCCAGATGATGAGACAACATCAAATGAAAGCGGACTCTACCAAAGCTAAACAATAAACACTACATAACTCCATCAACTTGTATCGCCCCTGCTTTTTATTAGGCAGGGGCTTTTTTTTGGGGGGGCTATCGCTTCAGATTTATGCCAATTTATAATCAGTTACAAACTGATGATTATTTTTTTAGTCCAGGTTACCGCTGCGCTCAAACCTGAACGAATAAAGATTCGAGATACTTGCACCATCAGAGGCAAATGAAGCTTCCTCAGGAACTTGACGAAAAGGATAACGTCATTATATTCTCAATGATTGATATAATGCTCACCAAAAAGAAGTTTAAGGATTTCTTTCAGAAAAACGTTGCTGCTCTTTAAAGCAAAAAGCCCCGAATGGGGCTTTTTCTTTAATATTTCTCTAAATACTCTTTCGGATAATACCTCTCTATCTCCTTGGGAATAGGCATCTTCCAGTAATCCTGACCATGCTCTTTCAGATAGTTGACGATTCGCATTTTTTCTTTGTATTCTTTGGAATCCAATGGAAAGTCCCATTTTCTAAGCATCTTTGCAAAAGTTATTGTATCTCCATCGATATTTATGACAAATGTTTCTTTGAAGTCTGCTTTCTTTTCAAACAACAGGTAACTGACAATTTCTACCCGTTTCCAACTCACAGCGGAGAACAATGGTGTATTTCTATTTAGAATTCGAGCAGGTTCAATAATCAAATTCACATCAGCACCATAGCGTATCAATAACTTCGTTTTTTCAAAAGATATGGATGCTGCAGCAGTTAAGGGTGTTTCATCAGATTGATATCCAGTTGTCTTTTCGGTTTTCAACACCCTATCATTTGGATTTCCCCCATGATCCAGAATAAGTTTGAGAATCTCGATATTGGCCTCAACATCACTTGCATGAACAATCGGAGATGTACCGCTATAGGTATCATGCAAATTAGGATCTGCCCCGCAGTTTAATAATATCCGGACTGCCTTTATCTTATTGTTTAATACTGCCCAACTAAGCAAATTCTGTCCAAATTTCGGCTCTCTATAATCAACTGTTATTTCTCCTTTAGCAAGGATTTTTTTTATTTTGACAGAATCTTCATCACGTACAGCTTTTGCCAACGTCCAGCCTTTTGTCCCTTTCCACAAAGCCAAATCTACTTCAATTAAATGTTTTTTTGAATCTGAACAAGATGATCCAAGGGTGATAATCAAAAAGAGAATGGTTATATTCAGTGCTTTCATTTCTTAATTTCCTCCAGTAGTTTCTTGATGACAGTATCAATCGAATGATTCAGTAATCTTTCAACATCACTGATTAATCCAATTCCGAAGTAAGAGGCTTTCAATTCATACTTTCCCCCTTCAGCACGCAGTCCTATTTTCGACTGATAGTAATCCAACGCTTCGCCTTTTACCACTACGTTAAAAATTGAGGGAAATGGGAACAGTCCCCATTTCTGTATTGCCTGCCGGCCATGCAAAAACATCAGTTCTGTTTACAGTGACCAAAGTCACGAAATAAAGGCCATCTGTCTTATGAAATAGGTACTTGCGGCTCATAATGGGCTTTTGCTGTGTAAATGTAAGCAGAAGTTTCCAATTTTTAATCAGTTACAAACTGATTATTATTTTTTAGTCCAGGTTACCGCTGTGCTCAAACCTGAACTAAAAAAGATCCGGAATACTTGCGCGATCAGGGGGCTCCTGCTAAAACTGATCGAGACCTTTGTATACTAAAAAAACGGTTTAAAGATTATTTGCAAAAGAATATTGCAGCATTTTATAACACAAATGCCCAGTAAAGGCACGTTTGATAACTTGCTATTACGTTTAATACCATAATGAGATTAATCCTTAAAAGGATTCTTCATAACATTTTTCACTGTTTCATATATTGTATTCATATTATCCTTACTGCTTCCAAAATAAGTGCGGATTGTAATTCTGCCCAAAATGTATTTTTGTTTTTGAGAAGGAAACAAACGAATTTTATTTTTTGTCAAGTAGTCACGAAGATGGAATCTAGGAGTTTGATAACGAATTCCAGAATAATCCAATTTATTTAAAAGTATTTTTTCAATATCTTTTCCTGTAAATGAACCATTGAGTAATGTTATTTCTTTTCCATGTATAGGATTACAGATATTGTCCCCAATTACTGCTTCGCCATAAATAAATTGAATAGTAGTTTTAAAAAAAACATTATCAAGTGGAATTTTCTCACCTGCCCACTCAGAATCTATATTAAAAGATGTTTTTATCATAACTTCATTTGGTATCAACACACGGTCATTTGAATCTTCATCAAATTCATCCCAATTGACCACTGGCATGACTGTGTCTTTATTTTCAAATCGAGTGTTTTGATATAATTCGTTCTCAACAGTAAGTAATTGTTCAGGATATAAATTTTGATTTTTAACAGTTTTACTTCTTGACTGACCACTACAAGTAGCAAATATCAAAACAAATAAGACAAAAAAAACTATTTTCATAATCGTATTTTTAATTGTAAAATAATGAAGACTAATTTATTTGTTTGATTTTTTTTGTAAATCCCTGAATATGCATGTGATGCATATGAGGGCTACTATGTGCATATCCTGGAAACAATGCACCACCAGTAGCATTCTGTGCAATTATACTCCAAGAAGTTCCATCTCCAAAACCAAATTGTAAAAATGTTTTGGCCAATTCAAAACTTCCCTGGACGTTTACATTGTTTTCATTTGTCCTAGGAGTAATTGTACTTTTGTCAATTCCAACATATTTAATATCCATTTTGGACTTAGACGTAACCGCTTTATTTTGTATAGCTGGGTCGTTTTTCGAATGAACATAATCTAATCCCATAAATTGTACAGAACTTGTTTTAAAACCGTCATTATTTTGAGAATAATAATAAGTAGCTCCGAGAAATCCAGCAGCTTGATCTTCTGTTAAATAATGATTATTAGAACTAGTATTATCTGAATAATACTTTTGATTTTGTTTCATGTCCACCATATCATTTTTCCCATCGGTACTTCTTAAGACATCATAAGTTCCTAAATCTTCAGTTGTACCATCACTATTATGATATGTATAAGTATTCGTAGGATCATTTGTTCTTTTTACTGTAATACTTACGTTTCTCTTCACATCTGGTGCATAAATATCATAGTTATCGTCCAAGTTTCCAGTTGGATCTACTTTAATAATAGGATTATTCTGGCAATAATTGTATGGACTTAATCCTAACCTTTCATTTACCATTGGATCCGTCGAATGCCACCTCCCAATCACCGGGTCATAGAACCTGGCCCCGTAGTCCAGCCATCCCAACGACAACTCCTTTTGCAGCTCTTTGCCGTTGTATTTGTAGTTGTTGACCGGATCCGACAGCCCCGGAACGGAAAGCGCGTTGTTGACCATACCGAAGGGATAGTAGTCGTTTTGCTCCACTACCGGACCACTCGTTGTGGAGAGCTGGAAGTTGTCGATGTATACGCTGGAGGGGCTCTCATTTACCGTGTAGGCCGTCAGGAAGCCTCCCTGGTCCATCACGATGTCGTTCTCGGCCATCTGTCTGACCTGTCC
>JAUZOX010000130.1 GCA_030706265.1 Bacteroidota bacterium
AAGACACAAACACCAATGAAAATTAACCATGCGAGTTCCATCTGACTTATTTAATAAAATTATTTACTTATGAAAAGCAACTCTTCAGGGTGAAAAAAACAATATGAGAAAACGTTAATAAAAACGTTATAATTATTAGAAAATCATTTCTTGACTTTTTTTATATATTGAATTAGTTTTACTTTACAAATCAACAAATCTTTAAAATCATGAAAATACTTAAATCTATTGGTCTTGGTTTATTGATCCTGATTGTGCTTCTGGTTGTGGTAGCCTATTTATTACCACGTCATGTTAAAATAGAGAGAACGGCAACGATCAAAGCTGCGCCTGAAATCGTTTTCGGACAGATCAACGTTTTGAAAAACTGGGAACAATGGTCGCCATGGTACAAAATTGATCCCAAGATGAAACTCACTTACAACGACATCCCATCCGGTAAAGGAGCATCTTATTCTTGGCAAAGCAAGGACAAGAATGTCGGAAACGGGACATTAACGATTACGCGAATCGTTCCTTATGACACAATAGACCTTGAAATGAATTTCATGGAACAAGGGGCCGTTCTGGGCGGATATTATTTTAAGAAAAAAGCAGACAGCACGGTTCAGCTGGCATGGTGGATGGAAGCTGATATGGGAAATAATCCGATAGGCAGGTGGATGGGGCTCTTTATGAACAGGCTGGTAGGTAAAGATTTTGAAAAGGGACTGGATGCTATCAAAACAATATCGGAGAGGCTCGGTAACCTGCCCCTGACCCTTGAAACCACGACAGAAAAACCATCCAACTATCTTTATATTCATAAAACGGGGAGTGAACAAGAAATAGGGAAATTCTTCATGGAATCATATCCGGCTTTGGCAAAGTATATCTCGGAAAAGGGAGCCAAATCTTCCGGACCGCCATTTGCACTCTATTACAAATGGGAGAACGATCATTTTGACCTTGACATATGCATGCCGGTCAACAAAATATTGAAGGGTGACCAGTCGATAAAGTCCGGTAAACTTAAAGGAGGAAAAATTCTGACCGTGAAGTATTACGGTCCTTATGAAGGAACCGGACGAGCCCATGCTGCCGCAATGAAATGGATACAGGATAATAAAAATAAAATTGATGGCGCTGCCCGTGAAGTTTATGTAACGGATCCCATGACCGAAAAAGATCCGGCAAAAGTATTAACCTTGATTGTATATCCGATTAAGAAAATTTAGTAATTATTCCTGCCTTAACCACATAGCATAAGGTGTAGTTAAAAAATCCATATTGTTATTTGAATAACAATATGGATTTTTTCATTACATTTGCATCCGAATTGAGTGGAGGAATATGAGGGAGAAAAAAGTAGATAAGCCGAATGAAATTGCACAACACTATTTAAATACGATTTTAGATACGCTTACTCTGGGCGTTTTTACAGCAGACGCAAAAGGTACCATTCTTTCTTTAAACCAGGCTGCAACCCGTTTGATGAACATCAATAAAGAGTTTGCACTTGGCAGGTACATCGGGGACTTTATACCGAACTGGACCCACATTCGTGACCAGGTCATCAAGGGATACAAATATCTGGACGAGGAGACGGTGATTCACATTGGCAACCGTAAGGAAACTTTCAGCCTGAATGCCTATGTAACCAGAGATGAAGCAGGAGCGGTCGATGGGATCGTCACGAGCTTTAGAGAGATGCAGCGGGTTTACAAACTGGTCAATAAATACACCGGAATGAATGCCCGTTACACTTTTGAAGATATCATCGGAGAAAGCAACCAGATCTGTAAGATCATCGAATACGCCAAGACGATTGCAGACAGTCCATCTACGGTATTAATCCAGGCAGATAGTGGGACCGGAAAAGAATTGTTTGCCCAGGCTATCCATAATTTCAGCAACCGGAATGACAATGGCTTTGTGGCCGTCAACTGCGGCGCTATTCCTGCAACGCTCATTGAAAGTGAACTCTTTGGATATGAAGAAGGCGCCTTTACCGGTGCAAAAAAAGGAGGACGCATGGGCAAGTTTGAACTTGCAAATGGGGGGACTTTGTTTCTGGATGAAATCGGTGAAATGCCTCTTGACATGCAGGTCAAACTTTTACGAACCATCCAGGAAGGCTATATCACCCGTGTTGGCGGCGATAAGGTAATCCCTGTTGATGTTCGAATCATTGCAGCTACAAACCGGAACCTGCTCAATGAGGTTGACAACGGCACATTCCGAATGGATCTTTATTACCGCCTGAGCGTAATTCCCATGAATATTCCACCGCTTCGTGATCGCAAAGAAGACATTCCGCTGCTCATTAAATATTTCCTGAGCATGAAGTCGATGAAGTTACAAAAGGATATTCCGGAAATGACCAATGAACTCTATCATCAATTGCTTTCGTACAACTGGCCCGGTAATATCCGTGAACTGGAAAACTTCATTGAAAAATTTGTCAATCTGGATGGCAATATTGATTTGGCGGGTGCGCTTTTCCCTTCACATCTAAATCATAAAAACATCGGGATTATGCCTGTTCCTGATTTTGTATCAGACAGTGAGCCATTGGTCTCACTTGAAGAGCTCGAGCATAAAACCATCATCCGGACACTGGAGAGATTGAATCACAACGTTAGCCAGGTTGCCCGCACATTGGGAATTAGCCGTAACACCCTCTATCAGAAACTAAAAAAATACAATATTGCCCTTGATTAAACCATCAAGGCTTCTTCTCTTTTATTAACTTTGCAGCGTACTTCTGAATGCCGGAAATAGGCGGTTAACACTTTAAGCCTTTAATAGAGGTAAGGTGTTTACATTTAACTCTAAGCAGCAACTATGAAGTCTCAAAGAAATATCCTGTTTTATATTGTCACCATAGTCATCTTCACCTTGCTGATGTGGGTTGTCATCGATCACGGGAAGGCATTACAGGAACATTTCACGGCCATCTCTCTTTCAGCGCCCCATTCAACTTCAGGCTCGCATCCTTCTTCCTATACCGGTTCGTTAAGCCACTTATTCAACGAATTATCTGCCAATATGAAACTTCCTTTTGGAATTCTCATCATTCAGATAATTACCATTATTCTTTTTTCCAGGTTATTCGGTTTTCTGTTCAATAAAATCAACCAGCCTACCGTGATTGGAGAAATTGTCGCGGGCATCTTTCTGGGGCCTTCTTTTCTGGGATACTTTTTCCCCGATGTTTTTGCCTTCATTTTCCCACCCGATTCCCTTCTCACGTTACAGTTTTTAAGCCAGGTCGGTCTCATTTTGTTTATGTTTCTGGTAGGCATGGAATTAGACCTGAGGGTCTTGAAAAAGACAGCCGGCATTGCAATCGTGGTAAGTCATGCAAGTATCATCTTCCCCTATCTACTTGGCGTCATCTTGTCTTACTTTCTTTATCCAAATTTTGCCCCGCACAATATTCCCTTTTTTGCCTTTGCCCTGTTTATGGGCATTGCAATGAGCATCACCGCTTTCCCGGTATTGGCACGGATCATTCAGGAGAAAGGGCTTACCAGGACACCCCTCGGTTCAATGGCGCTTACTTGCGGGGCAATAGGAGATATCACGGCCTGGTGTATCCTTGCGGCAGTGGTTGCAATTGTGAAGACCGGAACTTTTGCCAATTCTTTATTTACAATCGGACTTTCAATCTTATACCTGAATGTGATGCTCTTTGTGGTACAACCGTTCCTTCGTAAAATCGGTACCGTTTATATTTCAAAGGAGACATTGAGCAAAACCGTTCTTGCCTTTATATTTTTCATTCTGTTTCTTTCAGCCTACATCACCGAAATGATTGGGCTCCATGCCTTGTTCGGAGCCTTTCTTGCCGGTGTGATTATGCCCCATGCCATCGAATTTAAAAAGAATATGGTTGAAAAGATTGAAGATATCAGTCTGGTCTTGCTCCTTCCGTTATTCTTTGCCTTTACGGGATTGCGTACCCAAATCGGACTGCTTAATGACAGTCACCTATGGCTTGTATGCCTTGCCGTGATTTTAGTTGCAGTAGCAGGTAAGTTTGGCGGCACATCGTTGGCAGCCCGATTCGGCGGTTTAACCTGGAAAGACTCTTTTTCATTAGGTGTTTTAATGAATACCCGTGGATTAATGGAATTGATCGTCCTGAATATTGGTTATGATCTGGGGATTATCTCCCCCCAAATGTTTGCCATCCTGGTCCTCATGGCCCTGATTACCACTTTTATGACAGGCCCTGCCTTGAGTGCAATCAACCATGTTCTGGACCGGAGACAGTTTGCATTTCATGGCAAGGGACATCAGTTTTTTAGAGTGTTGATTTCCTTCGGCCCTCCACAAATGGGAAGTACCTTATTACGCCTTGCCACTATCATCACCCCTTCGTCTGAGAATCTTACTCCCAGCTATACTGCTGTTCACTTCACCCCCAGCTCCGAAGTGCACCCAACCAATGCCTTAATCTATGAAAAAGAGGGGTTTGAATTGATAAAAAAAACGGCAAATAAACTAAAACTCGATGTACATACACGGTATAAAGCCACCGATGAAGTTCAAAATGAAATTTTAAAGATTGCCAATAACGAAAACTTTAATTTGCTGTTACTGGGCAGTGCCCGTTCAGTATTTACCGAAAATGTACTGGGTGGAATTGTTCGCAAGTTGCTGAGCGATTGCAAATGTAGTCTCGGCATTTTTATTGACCGGGGCTTCATCAATCCCAAAAGAGTGCTTGCCATCGTCCCCCCACCCGGTAACCTGATGTATGAAAACATATTAAAAAAGTTCTACCAGGGCGGCGAAGTTGCCAAAATAACCGTCACAGGGTTACTTACAAATATCGAAGTAAGAAACGACCTGCAGCAGTTGTTTGGTGAACCGGGTAAAGCCGATATCAATATGGTTCCTTTCAATATTCTTCTCAATCCGGGCCATGCCCCCAAAGAATCATTCGACCTGATGTTGATTTCACTGGATGGTTGGAAAATGCTGATAAGCCGTAATACATGGTCCATTGAAAGCTTGCCGTCGGTTCTGATTTTAAAAAGCGATCATCTTCAATAATTCATTTTCAAATATTTTTGACAAATGAATCCTAAAACGAGCCGTATTGTGTTAAGTTATTCAATTACAACTCTACATTGGCTTTCTGTTATATGGATTCTATTGTACTTTTTTCTACCAGTGTCATATTTTCGAACACTTTGCAAACATAAATATGTTAGAAAACATGACACCTATCAGTTTAGAAAGCGCTAACGCATCCGGCATATCACGTTATATGATTATATATGAGAATATTATACAAACTGGCACAATAGTTGGCTATACAAGAATGGTTCAATCCCGGTTTTTAAATGAGCGTTAATAATCGCAAGGAATGGAATAAATTCTTTGATTATTTTAAAGAAATCGAGGAATAGCCTGTAAAAAATAAACAATGGAAACACTGGTAAAAAATAATTTTTCACAACTTTTGACCTTGTTCCGCTTTTTGAAATTAAGGGGCAGAACATACGTAAATTACCAAACACTTGCCGAAAGCTTGCGCCTTCCTGAAGATACGATTCATTCCTTAATGGCAGATATTGGGCTGGATATTCCCGATAACTGCGAATTTGAAATCGACCAGGGACTGGATATGCTGGAAACATTGCTTGGGAAACATGTCTTGAATGAGGCCTTTATAGCTGGAGCAGGAAAAATGGGGTCAAGACTCATTAAAAATGAGGATTTTAAAAGTTGCGGACTCAGGATTACGGCGGCTTTTGATGTCGATCAGTCTATCATAGGAACCGAGATTAACGGGGTCAAGATAGTAAGCATCGAGAAATTAGCCAGCCTTGCTCATCGCATGCATATAGCAATGGGAATCATCACGACTCCGCCGGATCAGGCACAGGAAACGGCAAATATTATGGTCACATCAAAAATTCAGGTTATTTGGAATTTTACACCCAAAAAGATTGAGGTTCCCACGGGTATTATCCTTGAGAACACACCTCCCGGAGCCAATCTGAAACAAGTCTTTACATCAATCTCTGAACGTTATCAAACAATAAAGCCATGGACACTCAACACGAAATGATTATTTGCCTGGGTAGTTCCTGCTTTTCCCGCGGAAACAGTAAAAATCTTCGCATCATCCAAGATTACCTGAAAAAGAATAACCTTGAGACTAAAGTTGACTTTAAAGGAAACCTATGCTCAGAACATTGTAACCTGGGGCCGATTTTGCAGATTGGCGACAGGATTTACAAACATGTCGATGAATCGAATATCATTAGCATTTTGAATGATGAATTTGGAGGAAATCTATGATTGCCACTCAGCCGGTTTATACTGAAAAGAACAACTGTCAGGACTGTTATAAATGCATCCGGGAATGCCCTGTAAAGGCAATTCGTTGCGAGGATGAGAGTGCCTGGATCGTTCATGAAAGATGTATTTTTTGCGGTCACTGTACCCAGATTTGTCCTGTTGGTGCAAAGAAAGTCAGGAATGATCTCAACAGGGCAAAGATGATGTTGCGCACCCAACCCAACGTAATTGCATCTCTGGCACCTTCATGGGTTTCCGAATTCCCGGAATATACAGCATCCGAAATGGTGAGTAGTTTAAAGATGCTTGGATTCACCGAAGTTTCCGAAACTGCTCTTGGCGCAGAGGAATACTCCAGGCAGACTGCAGCGTATATTTCAGCGCATCCCGATGGAATTTGGATTTCTTCAGCTTGTCCTTCAATCGTTGATTTTGTCACCAAATATTTTCCCCATCTGGCAGAACGGATAGTTCCCTTTCATTCCCCGCTGTTGATGCATGCCAAACTCCTGCATGAAAAATATTCACCCGATTCACATATTATGTTTATCGGCCCTTGCGTTGCCAAGAAAACTGAAAGTGACGAGTTTAACAGCGAAGTTGAGACAGCACTCACTTTTAATGATCTAAGATCATGGCTTGAAGATGAAGGCATCTCCCCTGAGGTTTTAAAACGCAACACGGAGGATCAGTTTTATCCTAAACAAGCCTATAAAGGGGTCCTATATCCGGTCGACGGCGGTATGATCACAACCATTAAATCGGGCGCCGGCACTACCGAAGCAACCTACATGACCTTTTCCGGCATTAACAATATCCGGCAGGCATTAGAAGGACTCGAAAAAATCAAAAAAGAAGGACTTCTCTTCCTTGAGCTGATGGCTTGTGAGGGTGGATGCATCAATGGTCCCGGCTGTTCAAAAAGCGGTAATAC
>JAUZOX010000131.1 GCA_030706265.1 Bacteroidota bacterium
CTTTTAAGAAAAGCATTTTCCCTTGTCTTGTTAACTGAACCTGATATATTCAGGTTCGTTACCACGGACGGTCAGATATCCAATCTCCTTCACAAATGCATTCTCCCTGTTTACAATATCCATGAATTCCTGAATGCATCCATCTTCAACGGCCATTAACAATCCTCCGCTGGTTTGCGGATCGCAGATGATCATCCTGCGAGGCTCATCCATGGGTTCAATCAGGTGTCCGTAGCTTTTAAAGTTTCGCCGCGTTCCTCCGGGAATGCATCCCTGGGCAATATAACCGGTAAGGCCGTTGAGCAAAGGCAAGGCATCAAAGTCAAGTACCGCATCCAGGTTGCTGCCTTTGCAGATTTCCAGCAAATGTCCTCCAAGCCCGAATCCGGTAACATCGGTCATTGCCGTCAACCCCTTTAAAGTTGCCACGTGGCTTCCCAGCGTATTCAAACGGGTCATCCATTTAATTGCCGCATTGTAATCTTCCGGATTAACCTTGTCGTTTTTTGTTGCATTCGAAATTGCACCGATTCCAAGTGGCTTTGAAAGGAACAACCGGCAACCCGCTGTTGCCTTACAATTCTGTTTGAAGAATGCCTTAGACGCCAGGCCATTAACGACCAAACCGAAAACAGGTTCCGGAATGTCAATGCTATGTCCTCCGGCAATCTGAATGCCGACTGAGTCACAAACCGAACGGGCACCATCTATGACCCTGGATGCTATTTCAGCAGGCAGCTTGGCAAGGGGCCAACCCAAAACGGCAAGAGCAAAGACTGGGGTACCACCCATGGCATATACATCGCTCATCGCATTAACGGAAGCAATGCGTCCAAAATCAAAAGGATCATCTACGATCGGAGTAAAAAAGTCGGTCGTGCTGATGAGTACCCGGCCGTCTTTTAAGTCATACACTGCAGCGTCATCCAGACTCTCATTGCCAACCAGCAAGCGGGCATCACTAACCTGTGACGCCCCGTTCCGTTTGATGATTTGTTCAAGATCAGCCGGCGATATCTTACAACCGCATCCCCCACCGGCGCTGTATTGTGTAAGTCTTATTTTATCATTCATATTCCGTATTATTATTATTTAAAACAGTTTCCAAATTCAAGTATTTCAGCAGCATGTTCTGCCGGGGTTAATCCCTTTGGACTGATATTTTCAATCCGTAGAAAAGACTTCCGCTTAAGACTATAATCATAAGACGCGTCATAATAATCAAGTATTTTATCTGCAAATGCGGCATACTGTTTTTCGGACAACAAGACAAGCAAATCATGTACATTCTTACTTCCGAGTGTATCCTTCAGTTTATTGAGACTGGAGGCAATTTCACCATCATTTATTGCAGCATATTCGTCAACCAATCGCTTTACCCGGTATTCTTTCGGAAAACCGATCTTTATGACGGGGGCCTTGTTCATGGCAGCAAAAAGGGGTTCCGGAATATGTACCAGACCGATATTTCTGCTTTCGTCTTCCACCCATAAGGGCTTTGTAAAATCAAAGGTACTCCATATTCGGGCCAGGTCATTTTCAAATTGTTCCGTACTGGGCTGAGGTTTTTGACCCACATGACCAAAAACAGACCCCTTGTGATTTGCCAGACCTTCGAGATCAAGTATCTGGCCTCCCTTTTTCTTTACTTCTTGCAGGATCTCGGTCTTTCCGCATCCGGACATTCCACTCAAGACCAACATCTTAACAGGTATGTTGAATCTCTCCCGAATATAAGCCCGGTAGCGTTTATAGCCTCCATCGAGTAGCCTGACATCGAAACCTGCCGACTGCAAAAGCCATGCCATTGAAGCACTGCGCATTCCTCCACGCCAGCAATGTATCGATACCTTCCGGTGTGGAGCCAGGTGCAATGCTTTTTTGACAAAGCCCGACATCTTAGGTCCAACGATGTCAAGTCCCGAAAAGAAGGCAGCCTCGTGTCCGGCTTTGGAGTATAGGGTTCCCACCCTGGCCCTTTCCTCATCGGTAAACAATGGAAAAGAATGAGCTCCGGGTATATGCCCCTTTTCAAATTCACCGGGTGATCTGACATCCAAAATAACCCGCCCGGGGACTTCTTTTAAAAATAATTCAGGATTTATCTTTGGAATAATTTCATTCATTGCAAGCATTAATTAACCTGTTCAACCGTCAATGATTCATCGACATAGATCAGATATTTTTCAACATTTTTATATCCCATTTGCTCAAGGATTGCGGCATAATTTGTGATCTGCACATGGTAGTAGGGAGAAGCTTTTCCGGTTTTGAAATCTATTACGATGGCCTTGTTTCCATCGATGACGACCCGGTCAGGCCGATATATCTTTCCATCGGGCAAAAGCAATTCCGATTCGTTTTTCACTTCAATACCGGGTCTGAAAAAAGAGCCCGCAACCGGATGCACCAATATTTTCCTTGCCATATCGATCAACTTCGAAGCTTCATCATCCGTACAAATATCCTCCGAAATAAATTTAGATATAGCATTGTCAAAATCATCGGGTGACTTGATGTATGAAAGTAACTGATGAACCATCTTTCCATATTCCTGGGCATGTTCCGGGTTTGCGGAATCCCAATTATCAGGAGCCCTGCGGCTCAGTAATATTCTGTCTTGCCAGGCCGAAGAGATCATGGGTCCGGCCGGTTCGTTACCGGCAATCTCCTTTTCCGGTGTGGCCCTCCCCGATAATGGCGCTCCGAATAAGACCGGCGTATTCTCCCCCTCCGGCCAGCTTCCTTTTTCAACGATAAATGATTTTAATAATCCGGCAACCGATTTATCAGGTTGATTGCCTTCATAGCTTTCGCTGATGACATAAAGCCGCTCTTCGGGACGCGTCATGACTACATACAGCAAGTTAGTCAAATCCAGCATCTTTTGCCCTATCTCCTTGTCATAGATCTCTCCGAAACCGGTTTCGCGAAGCTTCTCATTCAGCGGAAGCAAAGCTGACGGCAGCTCAGGCAGATAGTCATCCTCAAGCGATATCCATTTTAAATCGTTGCGGTTATTGATGCTTTCAGCTGCAAAGGGGTAGATGACCACCGGGAACTGTAACCCTTTTGACTTGTGAATGGTCATGATCCTTACCGCGTTTATCCCTTCGGGTACAACCAGTGAAAGCGTGTTCTTCTTATCCTCCCACCATTCGCTGAAATCAACCAGGCTGTTTTCTTTTCGTGCAGTCGAGAATGTGAGGATGGCATCCAGAAAGAAATGCAGGAAGGCATCGTCGGTCTTGTTCAGCCCGAATATGCGTATTATCTCTTCCGCTAAGTCAATCAGGTGCAACTTGCTAAACTGGACGAATTCAAAATGATAACCCAACCGGGAAAGAATTTCAGGCAACACGGTTTGAAGCGATGAGGTGCGGGTCAGTTTTTTCGAGACCCCTGAAAGTATCGTGTGAAGATCTTGTGCTGTAATGTCACCCTGCCTCAGTAACCGGGTGAGTATTGCAGAAGCCAGGACATCATCACCTGGATTTTGAATCCATCGTATGAAATTGACGATGAACCCAACTTTGGGTGATGAAGACAAGAGAAGGGATTCAGACGAAATAACCGGAATCTCTCTTGAAAGCAGATCATTGGCTATAATCGACGCCCTTCTGTTTGCGCGGCACAGGATCGCAATATCGCTATACCGGTAACCGGCTTCGATTAATTTTGAGATAATATCGTTGATCTGTTGAATATTGTATTCTTCGACCGTAATTTCAGCCGTATTCTTATCGAAAAACTGAAAGCTAACGCCACCACCTGTCTTATCCTGATCCACATCCTGCGCTATATCGGCATATACTCCTTTTATCTCTTGGGGAAGACGTTCGGCAAGCCATTCAAAGAAGCGGTTATTGAATTCAACGATTTCCTTTTTGGACCGGAAGTTACGGCTTAGTTTTTCAGCCGCATAGTTACGCCGAAGGCTTTGTTCGCGCTGAAAGACTTCAGGAGATGCCGTGGGATTGTCCACTGCGGGAAGGTTCACAAATTGCATGACCTCTCCCCCACGCCACCTGTATATGGATTGTTTACCATCCCCAACCACAAGGTTATAATAACCGCTTCCCAGGGCATTGTCAACCAGGGGAAGCAGATTTTGCCATTGCATCACGGAGGTATCCTGGAACTCATCAATCAGGTAATGATGGTATCTTTCACCTAAACGTTCATATACAAACGGTGCAGGTTCGCGCATTACTACCTTGGCGATCCGCTTATTGAATTCAGCAAGTGGAACGATATTTTTATTGAGTTGTATGGTTTTCAGGTTGTCATTGATTTCATGAAGCACGGCCATCTGATAAATGGTGCGTGATAACATTCCATAAAGCACCCAACGGCTGTAACCCTGTTCGCGCAGTTGCTGAAGCTTTTCGTAATGTGATGCCAGATCGGGCCAGATCATCTCTATAGCATGCTGATCCGCCAGGGTAGTCTTCCCCCCGCTCATCCTGGATTCTGCAACTGCCTTTGCAATGGTGTCAGAGGGAGACAGCTTATCCAGCTTACCCTCCGACAGGTTTTTAAAATAGGAAGGCAGGCCTCTGGTCCCCTGATAAAAAGCGCTTTCCGAAATACCCTGGTTAGCGATCAGGGACAAAGCCATTTTTGCCTCAGTCTGAACCTTTAGGGTATACTCTGTTCGATATTTATTGATCTTCCCGATGATCAGGAGAAAATCCTGTTTTGTCAGCTCCTGCAACGAGTTGAGATAGGCTATGTCGTTTTCATTGAACAGGGATCTGGCGATCATAAACAGGTCTGCTTCAATTTGCCAGCTTTTCTCTTCTTCCGCTTTCTGCTCTATGAACCCCATAAGCAAACTGGTTAACGCATCATTGGAGCCGGCAGTATTCAGCAACAGGTCTATTGATTTTGTCAACAAGAGATCGGTTTCCAGCTCTACTTCAAAGTTGACGGGGAGTTGCAGGTCGTGCGCAAAAGTCCTGACCACACGATGCATAAAACTGTCGATGGTTCCAATGCTGAAATTGCCATATTCATGAAGAATGAGTTCCTGTGCCCTTGAAGCATTTCTGATGAGCACGGCTGCATCCATCTTCAGATCAACCTGAAGCTGATGCATCATGGTGCCTTCAGAAACCGGCTTCGCGGCATCCCAATCGGAAATGGTTCGCAGCTGCGATAAAACCCTTTCCTTCATCTCATTGGCCGCCTTGTTGGTAAAGGTGACCGCCAGAATATGGCGGTATTGCTCAGGTTGTTTGAGTATCAGCCCCAGATATATCCTGACCAGTGTAAATGTCTTCCCCGAACCTGCCGATGATTTATATACTGTAAAGTTCATGCCAAATTCTTTCGCGATATGAAAGTACACTTTATGTTAAAACGAAAACAAAAAAAATCCCCTATTCAGGGGATTTTTAATCATCAAAACTAGGAGTAGTACGCAAACACAAACACTTAGACGACGATTTATCTTAAAATTTTTTATTCCGGATATCTTGGCTTGGGTGAATTAGTTTATTCACAACTTATAACGAGGATTATTACAAAAAGTTACATTCGATTTCGTTAATTAACGTTAAAACAAGTGTCTGCCGGGCGCACTTTTACACCCTCCCTCTGCGAGAATCCAATCGATTTGAAAACGGATAACGAAAACAACGGAAGCCGGCATGCAGAAAAAAACGCCCACGGGACTAAACGTGATTATTTTGCTTTCCTGACTGTCTTATTTCTCTTCCGGAACAAGTCCCTGAAATAATCAAATTCTTTGCGGTATGAAATTCCAATTCCCTGTTTATAGGGAGCATATATATCCAGGATATCCCGGTTTACCTTATTGTATGCCTTCATCATAAGCCTTCCGTCCGGAGTTAGTTTATATTCCAGATTCACATCTCCTACCAGGTTACTCGATCGCTGAACGTTGTTGGTGGTTGTATTTGAGGTTGGAAAGTTTCCGTTGACCTCAACACGCAGCCTGTCGTTGAACAGCCTCTTCGAAAGCATCAGCTCCACCTCGTCTGTGGTTAAGGCATCACCGGGGCGATAGGCAAAACCGACATCGAACTCCGAACTGATTTGTGAAAGCATGCTGTTCAATTGACTTGATATCAATTCATAAGGTTGTGCACCCAGTGATGAAGCCAGACTCTTTGATTCATTGTACAAACTGAAGTTACCCACCACGAGCAACGAAATCATCTGTTGGTTCATTTCGGCTTCATTGGTGGTATCGATAGCGCTAAACACCAATTGTTTCATCGACTCATCGGCACCGGGAAGTTCGATTGCGAATTTGATCTTAGGTTTAAAGAGATTGTCTTTCAATGAAATGATGCAGTCGACATCGATGCGCTGACTCAATTGAGAGGTGTTATTGGGAAGGCTGGAAAGCGAAACTTTCGTTTTATAGGCTGCCTTCAGGTTGATGGTGGCATCATAGGGGCTTCCATTCCAATGGATGATACTGCCATCAAGAATATTGAATGACCTTGAGAGTGTATACTTCGGCAAGGTAAATTGAAATATGCC
This sequence comes from Bacteroidota bacterium, assembly GCA_030706265.1. GTDB lineage: Bacteria > Bacteroidota > Bacteroidia > Bacteroidales > Cfx3-03 > Cfx3-03. The sequence continues at coordinate 6,517 of JAUZOX010000131.1, forward strand.
ATTGGAGATCCGGTAATCGCCCTTTATTGAAAAATCTCCCATGTTGCTGAGGTCCATGTTCAGGCGTCCATTGCCTGAGCCTTTGATATTGCCCATTTCATAGGGTAAAAAGAGTTGAATATTGGCATTATCGGTCACATCGACCGTCATATTCATGCTCATGCCCGTTGGCGTAGCGAGGGAGGCAGGTTGTGCGGATTGCAGCGTATCCGATTTATTGATGAAGGTGATGAAGTCGTTTTCAGATACCGTACCGGGATTGTTCAAAGGAATATATATCCGGGTATCCTTTTCGGTTTTAGCATTGACTGCGACGTTAAGATTTTCGGGTGGTCCCTTAAGACTGATCACCCCGGATCCGAATGCCTTTCCATAATATAATTCGCTGTATGAATAATCCTTGTTAAAGCCCAACAGGTTTTTTGCGTTGAGCGAAAGATCTATCATCCAGTTATTGAATGACTTATTTTTGACCTTTCCATTCACGATGCCGGCATTTCCAAGGGTGTCCCTGGCAATGAAATTATCGAAATGAATGGCATCCTGGTCAAATGAGACCTTGTCATCAAAGGTATACCGGGTATTCAGGTAGTCAATCTTGAATGTTCCTTTTTGAACATTCACTGTTCCCTTTAAATAGGGGAACCTCGACGAGCCTAGCAATTGCAAATCGCCACTGGCAAGACCGTTC
>JAUZOX010000132.1 GCA_030706265.1 Bacteroidota bacterium
AACGTGAACAAACTTACAAAATGCAGAATTATGAAGCGAACGAAAGATAAATATGTTTCATCGTTGTCTGTGATCTTTGATCATGCTCGTTTCATTCGAAAATTATTTGATTAAATTGGTCGTTTGTAACTCGCAGGTACCTTGGTTCATTTGTGTTTGTGATTACAAATCATGCTCGCTTCATTGAAAAAGGCGAACCAAATCTTAATTGGAATGTTTATCAATAAAAATAAAAAATGAAATCCCTGCTTTTTATTGTACTGACAATACTGATTACATCTACAGGATGCACACAAACTGTTCAACCTAACAAATCCGCCATGTACTATCGTCCATTGTCCAAAGAAGAAGAACGCGTCATCATACACAAGGGAACGGAAGCGCCCTTTACCGGTAAATACAATAATTTTTTTGAAAAGGGCACCTATGTCTGCAAACAATGTGGTGCACCGTTGTATAATTCATCCTCCAAGTTTAAATCAGACTGCGGATGGCCCAGTTTTGATGACGAGATACCGGGAGCAATTCTGCATATACCGGATCCGGACGGCATCCGGACTGAGATTGAATGCGCCAACTGCGGCGCCCACCTTGGTCACATTTTTGTAGGCGAAGAACTGACCCCTAAAAACACGCGTCATTGTGTCAACTCTGTCTCCATTGTGTTTATCCCCGCTGCTGCAGACAAGCAGGCTAAGACCGATACCGCCATCTTTGCCGGCGGGTGTTTCTGGGGCGTGGAATATTACATGAAAAAGGCGCCGGGAGTTATTTCCTGTGAAGTGGGATACATCGGCGGACATACCCGGAATCCCTCCTATCGCGAAGTTTGCACCCATACCACAGGCCATGCCGAAGCAGCCAGGATCGTTTTTGATCCTGCCAAGACGACCTATGAAAAGCTGGCCAGGTTGTTTTTTGAGATCCATGATCCGACCCAACTCAATCAGCAGGGTCCCGACAAAGGCGATCAATACCGCACCGAGGTATTTTATCTCAACATGGAGCAAAAAGCCATAGCCGAAAAACTCATCGGCTTGTTGAAACAAAAGGGATATAAGGTAGTCACCAAAGTCGCTCCCGCCACTACGTTTTGGGTAGCCGAAGATTATCACCAGGACTACTATGCCAAGGAAAAGGGCACGCCCTATTGTCATTTTTATACCAAGCGGTTTTAAGGCCGGATAAAAGGCCTTCTTTCTTTGATGGCGCGTGTATTCCGGATTCTAAGTTCATTCCTGAGCGTGGCCATAGCCCGAACCCAAACAGATAAAGATGAGATGAAATTGAACCGGCTTAACGTTTCGGTGTGGCTGCAAACCATAACTGTATGGGGTCCAGGTTACGCATCACACCTAAACTTGAACTATAAATATGCTATACTTAGCCAAAAGAGGTTCGTGCCTTTTGAACGGATGATGAACTGCATGGTTTAGTGATGTACCTCTTTGCCCGGCCGGAGCGAAAACGCTAAACGATGATCTGTAGCAAATGATTACAAGCCATTTACGTGTGAACGATCACAGTACGCGCCCTGCATTTGAGATGATGTTGAATTATTTCAGGGATACCGGTTAAGGTTTACGACCCTGCTTCAAAAAGGAGGTTGAGTTTTATCGTACCTTTGCATAAATTAAAAATGCTATGCAATTCAAGAAAGGTGACAGGGTTAAATTTTTAAACGAATCCGGAGGCGGAGTGGTTTCACGTATAGAGGGACAACTGGTATATGTTGAGATTGAAGATGGGTTTGAGATTCCAACACAGGCTTCCAACCTGGTCAAGATTGATGCAGTGGGAAGTGCCGCCCGTTTCTTTGACGAAGATTTCGGATTACGCAGGTCGACAATCCGGGAAGATGAGCCCAGGGCAGAAGAAACGGAAGAAGAAGCCCCTGTTCAAAGTACTTCACAAAAGCTGGCAAAACAGGATGCCAATGATGCCAACCGTTTTGCCAAGGGGATCTATCTCGCACTGGTACCTCAGGACCAACGCATCCTGATATCCGGACCGATAGACATATACCTGCTCAATCATACCGGCGCAGATATCTTGTACAACCTGTATCTCAGGAAACCCGACGGCAGATTTGCTGGAACCGATTTCGGTTCTGTAGAACCCGAATCATTTCTGCATCTTTTTGAAGTAACCCGCCTAGAATTAAACGACTGGAACGAAGGGATCATTCAGGTCATGTTTCATGAGGCCATAGCGGTTTCAGTGCCTCATCCGGTAGCTGCCGAGTTCAGGATCAAGCCCACAAGACTCATGAAAGAGGACAACTATACAGCATCGCCCTGGTTCAAAGAAAGATCGATACTGGTATTTGTTTCCGGTCCTTCGGTTTCAGATGTACCCGATCAAAACAGTCTGACTGAACTTGCGGAAAAGTTTGGACAGCCATCCATTTCTCAGAAAGCCCGGATCATAAAAGAGGCGCCGCTGATCGAAAAGCACCGGATTGCCAAAGGGGAAGCCGAAGTGGATCTGCACATCTCTGCCCTCTCCGATGATTACAGCAGGTTAAGCAATTCGGAGATACTTCGTTTACAGAAAGATTATTTTCTTCGCACCCTCGATAGTGCCATGACGGAGGGTTACCGCAAAGTGTTTTATATCCATGGAATTGGAAACGGGACATTGCGCAACACGTTGATGAGCGCCCTCAAAGAATTTGAAGATGTAAAGGTACGCAATGCCCCTTTTGCCCGATATGGGAACGGGGCCATCGAAGTATCCCTTGGTGCTCTTTGATTTTTAATGAGATAAGCGTACTTTTGTAAAAATATTGGTGGCCGCCGGTTTTTATCGCTGCTGCTTTTAAGGCAGAAGAGGAAAGTCAGGGCAGCGCAGAGCACCATCCTTCCGAAAGGGAAGGACCTGAAAAGGTACAGAAAGTGCCACAGAAAATTACCGCCTGTTCTTCGGAGCCGGTAAGGGTGAAAACGCGGGGTAAGAGCCCACGACGCAGATTGGCAACAGTCTGCGGGGGTAAACCTGATGGGCTGAAAGACCATGTATACCGGGGCGTCCGGAGTGATCCGGAATAAGAGCTGCTCGTTCAATCCCGGGGGGTAGGTCGTTGGAACCTGTTAGTGATGACAGGTCTAGATAAATGATAAGAGTTCCGGCATGCCGGAATAACAGAATCCTGCTTACAAGGCGACCACTATTCATTAATCCCGCCATAACGGCGGGATTTTTGCATTATAGAATGTGGCAAAATGCTATCTTTACAAACTGAATAAATTTATTATACTATGACGAGAAGACTCTTAGTAATGTTCTTTGGGTTAATGTCTTTTATGATGCCCATCCTCTCTTTGGCTCAGGCAACGCAGGTGTTCCAACCCGTCAGACAGGTTTCTGCAATGGCCGATGAGCTATATCAGAATGAGAAGTATGGCTCAGCCAGGGTACAATATGAACAAATTGCGCAGGATAGCCGACAGTCGCTACAGATCAGGGATGAAGCAAGATTATTTTCGGCACTTTGTGCCGCCAGATTGCAAAATGCTGACGCCATTGAAACCATCTTAAAATACATATCCCTCCACCCCGAAAGCACGGCCTTAAACGCTGCCTATTTTGAGCTTGGCAGGCTTCAGTTTAACAACAATGCCTATAGTGAGGCGTTACAGAGTTTCGATAAAGTTGAGACTATCGATTTTACCAATGAGAAGCTCGCGGAGTACCTGTTCAAAACCGGATATTGTAAGTTTGTGGCAAAAAAGATCGACGCAGCTGAAAAAGACTTTGCTCAGGTCAGGAATACCAGTAGTCCTTACGCCATTCCTTCGACCTATTACTATTCTCACATCGCATATACCAAAGGCCGGTATAATGAAGCGCTGGAAGGATTCACAAAACTGCAGAAAGATCCGGCTTATGGCAAATTGGTCCCTTATTACATGGCTCAGATTTATTATCTGCAAGGAAAATACGATGAGTTGCTTGCGTTGACACTTCCCATACTGAATGGGAACAATAACCGCGTATCTTCAGAGATGGTCCGTTTGACCGGGAATGCTTATTTCCATAAGGGACAATACAGCGACGCCATCCCCCTTCTTGAACGTTTTGCCGAAAACAATTCTTCGGCATTAAACCGCAATGATTATTATCAGTTGGGATATGCATGTTACCAGACGGCAAATTATGCCAGGGGCATCAAATGGTTTCAGGAAGTCACCAAAGTGCAGGATTCACTGTCTCAAAATGCCTGGTACCACCTTGCCGATTGCTATTTAAAGACCAACCAAAAAAAGTTTGCGGGAGAAGCATTTCAGACCGCCAGTAAGATGCCCTTCAACAAAGATCTGGCAGAAGAGGCGTTATTCAACTATGCCCGTATTTCAATCGAAACCAATTTTTCTCCCTATAATGATGCGATCAAGGCATTACGCGATTACATTAACGGGAATCCTAACAGCAACCGGATGGATGAAGCCAATAATCTACTGGCTCAGCTGCTGCTGATCACCAAGAATTATAAAACGGCATTGGAAGTAATGGAATCGATCAAAAATAAAGATTCCAAGTTGAAGGCAACCTATCAAAAGATAGCCTACTACCGGGGAGTAGAGCTGTACAACGATCGTGATTTTAAAGGAGCAATAACTTTATTTGAGAAATCGGCACAATATTCTGCAGATCGTTCCATTACAGCTCAGAGTCTTTACCTTACGGCAGAATCGTGGTATCAACTTGCAAACTGGAACCAGGCCGCCGATTATTATAATAAATTCAGCTCTGCTCCGGGTGCTTCACAGAGTCCCGGATACCTGTATGCCAATTACAATTTGGGGTATTGCTACTACAAACAGCAAAACTATTCCCAAGCCAATGCCTATTTCAGGAAATTTCTATCCGACAGGCGCATTCATGACAACCGGAGTCTTTCGGATGCATATATCCGTTCTGCAGATTGCTTTTTGATGGAGAAAAATTACAATGAAGCCATTCAAAATTATGACCAGGCCTTGCAACTCAGGGCTGCTTCGCCCGAATATGCCTATCTGCAAAAAGCAATGGCATTGGGTGCAAAGGGAGATTTGAGACAAAAAGTAGACAACCTTAATCAAATCATTGAAAAGTATCCTCAATCATCTTACTCCGATAAGGTCAGGTTTGAGATCGCCAATGCTTATCTGCTTTTGAAAGATGATGCCAATGCATTGCGCTATTTTGATGATGTGATTAACAAATATCCCAATAGCCCGATGGCTGTAAAGGCAATGCTAAAGGAGGGCCTCATTCAATACAACAATGACCGGAATGATCTTGCACTCGATCGGCTTAAGAAGTTAATCACAAAATATCCGGGTACACAGGAAGCGCGTGAAGCCATGTCGACCGTCAAGAATATCTATGTCGACATGAACAGGGTCTCGGAGTATATGGATTACGCCTCCAGGTTACAGCAAGGAAACATCAACACTTCAGAACAGGATTCGCTCCTGTATGTGGCAGCCGAAAACCAGTATATGAAGGGAAATTGTGATGAGGCCATTAAAGGGTTCAGTGATTATCAGCAACAATTTCCGAATGGCAGCTTTTCATTAAAAGCTGCCTGGTACAAAGCCGACTGCGAAACCAAATCAGGTAAAAATAATGAGGCCCTCGAAGATTTCAAACGCATCATTGACCTTCCCCCTTCAGAATACACGGTCAAAGCACTTCAGGCCGTATCCGGAATGCTTTATCAGCAAAAACAATACACGGAAGCACTGGTGATTTACACTAAACTGGAAAACAGTGCTACAGACCGTGCCATACGGGCAGAAGCACTTGCCGGACAGATGCGTTGCAATTACAAACTCAACAACTGGGGACTTGCTGCTCAGGCTGCTCAACGCTTACAGTCGGGACCAGACCTTACCATAGCTCAGCTTGCCGAGTCGAACCTGGTGTTGGGCACCTCCTCTTTGAAACTGGATAATCTATCGCTGGCCAGAAAATCACTTGAAAAGGCAATGACCGATCATGGAGCCATCGGGGCAGAAGCCACCTATTCAATGGCAGCCGTGGAACTGCAGCAGAAGAGATACAAGGAGGCGGAAAAGCTGGTCATGACGCTTCAAAACAGCTATGCCTCTTACGATTATTGGGTTGCAAAAGGATTTATCCTGCTTGCGGATGTTTATACCCAATCCAGTAACCTGTTCCAGGCCCAACAAACTTTACAAAGCATAATCGACAACTACAAGGGTGATGACGAAATCATCGGCGTCGCCAAAGAGAAACTTGCTTCGGTTGAGGCCGCAAAATCCACCACAAAATGATAAATGCCATGCAAAAACTACCATCACTCATATTAGCAGGGCTGATAACCATTACTGCATTCAGTAGTCTCCAGGCCCAGGACAAAAAGAAAAGCTATTCCGAAGAAATTACAGTCACGGCTCCTTATGAGCCTTCGGTTACCGATGCAAATAAAATCAGTTTTCAACCCAAGGTCTCCGACACGGCTATTCACTTTGAGAAACAAAATTATCTGATCCGGCCTTTCCCCATTCAGCCAAATGTGAGCATTAACCCTTTGGATGCGGCCAGGGTATCGGGAGAGACCCCAAAACAGCTCTATAGAAATTATCTGAAGGGAGGGCTGGCGACAACCTCATCTCCCTATGCCGAATACTTTGCCTCCAGCGCAGCCAATGCCAATCACCTGATAACCTTACACCTCAGACATTTATCTTCCACCGGACCGATTCATGACCAGTGGTATCCCGGCTTCAGTGAAAACCTGGCTGAAATCGCAGGCAGACTGTTTACAGATATGAATGTGTTGAGTCTATCGGCGGCTTATAGCAGAGATGTTAACCATTTTTACGCGCCTAAATTATTTAAAGGAACGCGGATGTTTGAACCCACGGAAGACTCAATCCGCCAACGATTCGGTCTGGTTAAGGGTTCGTTTGAAATTAAAAGCAGGAGTGACGAAGAAGAAGCCCTTTCTTATGGTTTGAAAACGGACATAGCCCACCTTGCTGATTATTACAAGACAGGAGAGCTCAATGTCCATGTAAATGGAACGGTTCAAAAGAGCACCGATTGGTTAACCTTTGCAAAAAGTCAGTATTTTGGTTTGAATATTCAGGTTGATCACAACATTTTGAAGAATACCGCTAAAAACGCAACAACTACCTTATTTGAACTTAATCCCTCCTATCGTTTTCTATTTGATGAATACCAGGTCACG
>JAUZOX010000133.1 GCA_030706265.1 Bacteroidota bacterium
AAACCCAAATCGAGAATGATCAGCATAGGCTGCCCCGTAGCAGCTTGAACCAGTCCTTCCTTACCGGTAGAAGCTTCCAATATTTTATAACCATTTGCCGAAAGCGTTATTTCAAGCAAACGACGGATTTGAACTTCGTCATCAATTATTAAAATGGAGCCTGAAGTTATCATTTATTCATCTTGCTTATCAAACTGGTTCATTTCGGAAATTTTTACAGGAATTTTAATCGTAAATATTGCTCCACCATTCTGGCGGTTTCCAGCAATTACGGTTCCTCCGTGTGCTTCAACAAACCCTTTCACAATGGATAAGCCTAATCCCGTACCTCCTGCCTTTGCATCTTTACCACGATAGAATTTATTAAAAATCTCACCTAATTCGGATGGTTTAAACCCTTCCCCCCTATCCATCACTTGCATGGTTAGCGTTTCCTGGTCATAAAAGAACTTGAGTCGTATGTTGGTTCCTGAGGGAGCGTTCTGTGTTGCATTCAAAACCAGATTATGCAAAACTTGTTCAATAAGTCCAAAATCGAGGTAAACCAAAGGCATATCTGCCGGGATTACTGTAGCCAATTTAAAAGGTTGTAACTCTTCTTTAAGATTATCCGCCACTTTATTTGCCAAATCATGTACATCACACCAATCCATGCGTGGGGTTATGCGGCCTGATTCAAGGCGCGACATATTTAACAAGTTTTCAATCAATCTATTGAGCCTTATTGATGCAGTATTTATTTCAGAATACAATTTCAATTTCGTATCGTCCGGATAGTTTTGAGATAAAAGCGTATCTGAAGCCCCCATAATGGTTGCTACTGGAATTCGCAATTCGTGCGAAATAGAATTAAAAAGGGTCTTGTAAAGTTTATCCGATTCATTGAGTAGATAAGCTTTTCGGGCAGCCGTCCTTAAAAACTCTCGCTCATATCTACCGGATATCTGTGAAAGAAACGACTCCCAAAATTGTTCTTCGCCTTGGGTAAATAAGTCAAAATGTTTCACCACAACTACCCCCATATTATTATCCCCCTTTAACGGGTAAAAGGTATAATCGGATGAAGGCAAAGTATCGGTGTTTTTACCCGCTTTTGCGGCATGTCGATATACCCATGCCGCAATGCTCAAATCGTTTTTTGAAAGTTTAATGTTGGTATCGTGCCTGATGTTATTTTCGAGTTCATTGAACTCATTTTTAAGGATGATGGCACAATCCAATGTGAAAAATTTTCGAATATATCTGACCGCTAATTTAGTGACCTCATCAATTCCTGGCGCTTGAGATAATTCTCTGGTTAGTTGATAAAGTGCATGGGTTCTTTCTTCACGGATCCTGATTTTCTTCTCCTGCCGTCGAACCCTTGAAGTCAATATGCCATTCATTAATGCAATGATAAAGAACATAACAAGCATAAGCATATCCACAGGTCTTTCGACATGCAGGGTAAAATGAGGCGGTATGAAAAAATAATCCCAAATGAGGGCACTCATGGTTGCCGCCAGTAATATCGGGCCTGTACCGTAAAATAAGGCAAGGATCGACACCAAAAACAACAAAACGAAAGAAACAACCTGATATCCAATCAAATCCTTAACCAGAAAACAGATGATGGCTGTTAAAATGACAAAAATATTTATGATGAAATATTGACGAATATTAGATGTAAATGCAGGCACTGAAACTTTTTGCTTGAAGTGATCTTTTGCCTGGCTATCAGAGCCCAGAATATAAACATCAATGTTTCCGCTATATCGGATAAGTTTGTTGGCAAAGTTCTCAAGCCTGAGCATCGAATAGAGGTTTCGTACTCTTGGTTTTCCAACAATGATGTGCGTTATATTTTCTTTTTGTGCAAAATCAACTATTGCCTTAACGACATCGTAATTCGTGATGATACGAAACTTTATTCCTAATTGCTTTGCAACATTAATATTCTTGTCGAGTTGTTCGTTTTCTTTTGGAGTAAGCTTATGCAATGTTTCAACATAAATAGCCTGAATAGTTGCCCCCATCGAATACGACAGGTTTTTAGCCCAGCGCAAAAGTCTTGTTGATTGTTGCTTATAATCTATAGCCACCAAAAGGCTTAATCCTGATTTCCACGGACCCCTTATTCGTTTTTGCTGCATATAATCATGCAGCTGTTTATCAACCCGATCTGCAACGATACGCAATGCCATTTCGCGTAAAGCCGTAATATTTCCTTTTCGGAAGAAATTTTCTATTGCCTCTTTGGAGCGCTCAGGGGTATAAACCTTTCCTTCGGATAAACGTTGAAGCAATTCATCGGGGATCAGATCAATGACTTCCACTTCATCTGCGTTTTCAAAGATCTCGTCGGGTACCGTTTCCCTGACAATAATGCCTGTAATTTGTGCAACCGTCTCTGAGCGACTTTCAAGATGTTGAACATTTAATGTGGTATAGACATTAATGCCGTTATCCAATATCTCGAGGATATCCTGAAACCTTTTGGCATGACGGCTTCCCGGGGCATTTGTATGCGCAAGCTCATCAACGACAACTATTTGCGGTTTCCGGGCAAGAATTGCATCCAAATCCATTTCATCTAATGAAGCAGACTTGTAATCGTATTTTTTACGGGGAATAATTTCCAAGCCTTCTGTTAATTCGGCCGTCTCCTTTCGATTGTGGGTTTCAACATACCCGATGATGATATCGTTTCCCTTTAATTTTTCAGCGCGAGCAGTTTCCAGCATAGTATATGTTTTACCCACGCCTGCGCACATACCAAAAAATATTTTCATTTTGCCGCGTTTGCTCTTTTCTTCTTCACTGAGCAAAGAAGCTAAAAGCTCATCTGGGCTTGGTCTGTTATCGTCGAAACTGTTCATCGTATTTTATCAATCTCTAAATTTAGCAATAATACATTTATTCGCTCATCCCCAAGAACTATAAATTGGGGAGCTTCAGTCAGATCATGAATACATTGAATCACCCTTTGCTTTTGTAATTGACTAAAACGGCGGGCTTTTTTTATTCTGTCCACTTGCAACAGTGCCGCCTTTGGAGAGATATGGGGATCAAGGCCACTTGCCGAAGCAAATAACATCTCAGATGGAATTGCAGTTCGGCTGTCTAGTTGATTAAATGCCATGAACTTATTTTTACGTTCTGCAACCATTTTTTGGAGTTTCGCATTCGTCAACCCCCAGTTGGAGCCACCCGAAGGCAGTGGATTATAAGAGATTGCGGACGGACGGGAAGAAAAATAAATAGCAGAATCAAATTGCTGACCAATGAGCTTGCTGCCAACAGCCTTGTTGTCAACTGTAATGATACTGCCATTTGCTTTGTTCGGAAATGATAACTGGGCAATTCCCGTAACTAAAATAGGATATATAATTCCGGTAAGAACAGTAAAAAATAGAAATATCTTCAATGATATGATGACCGTTTTCATTTTAAAACGATTTACAGGTTTATTAAAATATCAATGAACTTGATGCCGATGAAAGGAGCAATGATCCCGCCTAACCCATATATGAAAAGATTTCGCATCAATGCTTCAATAGCCGAAACGGGTTTATAGCGCACCCCTTTTAAAGCCAAAGGGACTAACAAGATTATAATAATGGCATTAAAAATAACCGCACTCAAAATCGCACTTTGAGGTGAACCAAGATGCATGACATTTAAAGCTGAAAGCGGGCCAACACCGTTTTTACCAACATATAATGAAAGCGTAATTGCAGGTATAATGGCAAAATACTTTGCCACGTCATTGGCGATGCTGAAAGTAGTAAGCGAACCTCGCGTCATCAACAATTGTTTCCCCACCTCCACAACCTCGATTAATTTAGTGGGATTACTGTCGAGGTCAACCATATTTCCGGCTTCACGGGCTGCCTGTGTGCCTGTATTCATAGCAATACCCACATCTGCTTGTGCCAGTGCGGGAGCATCGTTTGTACCATCGCCTATCATTCCTACTAGATGACCGTTAGTTTGTTCTTCACGAATGCGACGCAACTTGTCTTCGGGCTTTGCTTCAGCCATGAAGTCGTCTACACCTGCCTCAGCTGCAATTGCGGCTGCAGTCAAAGAATTATCTCCGGTTATCATTACTGTTTTGATCCCCATTTTTCTTAACTCGGCAAAGCGCTGCTTTATTCCACCCTTCACAATATCTTTAAGATGAACAACACCCAAGACTCTATCATCTGAAGCCACGACCAACGGGGTAGCTCCCTGGCGAGCCAGTTCTGAAACGCTATCCTGAATTTTTTGGGGATAAAATCCATTGTTATTATGTACAAACGTACGAATGGCATCAGCCGAACCTTTACGAATATGATGAATTCTCCCATCCTCTGCCTGATAGTCAACGCCACTCATTCTGGATTGAGCCGTAAATGGAATGAAAGTTGCATTGAGCTGATGAACTTCACGCCCCCTGATATTGAATTTCTCTTTGGCAAGAACAACGATCGAACGCCCCTCAGGTGTTTCATCCGACAAAGATGAAAGCTGGGCTGCATCTGCAAGTTCTTCTACCGTCACATCATCGGCAGGAATGAAATCTGTGGCCATGCGGTTTCCAAAGGTGATGGTTCCTGTTTTGTCAAGCAGCAGGACATCAACATCCCCCGCAGCTTCGATGGCCCGACCACTGGTTGCAATAACGTTTCGTTGTAATAGCCTGTCCATTCCGCTTATTCCGATTGCACTCAACAAGCCTCCAATTGTGGTTGGGATCAGACAAACCAGTAAGGCGATCAATACCGGGATTGTTAAGTTTTGCGTCATGGGTAAACCAGATGCCGAAAGGCTGTAGCCAAAAAAAGCCGGCAGTGTTGCAACTGCCAATAGAAAGATGATCGACAATCCGGATAGAAGGATGGTCAGTGCTATTTCATTGGGTGTTTTTTGACGATTGGCACCTTCAACCAATGCGATAATCCGGTCGATAAAAGTATTTCCCGGTTCGGTCGTTATTTTAATAATGATCTTGTCGCTGATCACTTTGGTCCCTCCGGTAACTGCAGAACGGTCACCTCCGCTTTCACGGATTACAGGAGCAGATTCACCCGTGATAGCAGATTCATCAACACTGGCAATTCCTTCGATGACCTCTCCATCAGAAGGGATTACATCACCAGCTTCGCAAACGACCAAATCACCTTTTCTCAGTGCCGTTGCCAATGTTGAAACAATTTGTTTGCCAACGATTTTACGTGCCATAATTTCAGTCCTGTGCTTACGCAAACTTTCTGCCTGTGCTTTTCCCCTGCCTTCAGCAATAGCCTCTGAGAAATTGGCAAATAATACAGTAAACCACAACCAAATGGCTATCTGCAAATTGAAAGAAGAAAAATCGCCCTGTAATAAGCCTGTAAAAACAAGGATTGTTGTTAGCACTGCACCAATGGCCACAATAAAAATCACCGGATTCTTAACTTGTAAAGATGGTTTTAACTTAGAGAAACTGCTTTTCGCAGCCTGAACTAGGATCCCTTTATTAAACAAACTTATTTTCTTTGTACTCATGCCGGGTTATTATTAAAAGGTTATGCCATTATTCATTAACAAATGATCCACGATGGGGCCAAGCGATAAAGCCGGGAAATGGGTTAATCCACCAACAATCAAGATGACCGAAATAAGCAGTCCGATAAATAATCCATTATCAGTCGGAAAAGTTCCAGAAGAAAGGGGCGTTATCTTCTTTCCGGCCATGTTTCCGGCTATAGCCATTACCGGAATAATAATACCAAAACGACCTATTAACATTCCTATTCCCAAGGTGAGGTTATAGAAGACGGTATTTGCATTCAAACCGGCAAAAGCACTACCATTGTTTGCAGCAGCAGAGCTATAGGCATAAAGTATTTCAGATAAGCCATGCGGACCCGCATTGTTAAGTCCAGCCAGTCCCATACTACTGGCAGATGCCCAGGCAGCGAAAACCAATATGACGATATTAGGGGCGAGCATGGCAATGATTGCCATTTTCACATCAAATGACTCTATTTTCTTGCCCAGGTATTCGGGAGTGCGCCCTACCATCAATCCGGCTATGAATACAGTCAGGATCACAAAAACAATCATACCATAAAGTCCAGCCCCTACTCCACCAAAAATAATTTCACCCAGCATTAAATTTATCATTGCGATCATACCCGATATGGGCGATAGACTATCGTGCATCGCATTTACCGAACCATTTGAAGCTGCAGTAGTAGAAACAGCCCAAAGTATACTGTTTGTAATGCCAAAACGGGTTTCCTTTCCTTCCATCAGGTGTAAATGTCCCAAAATGGGATTGGCAGCATATTCTGCTTTTAACGCAAAACATAACCCTGCTAAAAGCATTATAATCATTACTGTAAAGATGGCCCATCCCTGCCTCGCCGAACCCACCATCTTTCCATACGTAACGGTCAGGGCTGCCGGAATAAGCAATATGGCTAACATTTCGAGAAGATTGCTCAATGGAGTCGGATTCTCAAAAGGATGCGCACTATTGGCGCTAAAGAAACCGCCACCATTTGTTCCCAGTTGTTTTATGGCAATTTGTGAAGCAGCAGGGCCCATCGGGATTACCTGATGAGCACCTTGTAATGTTTGTACGGTGTCATAAGTTTTAAAATTTTGCACCACACCCTGCCCAACCAGGATTATAGCAAACAGGATTGAAAGCGGTAAAAGCACATATAAAATAGACCGGGTGAGATCTACCCAGAAATTACCAAGAAAAGCAGTTGTCTTTCTGGTAATGCCCCTGATGAGTGCCAATAAAACAGCAATTCCTGTAGCGGCACTTACGAAGTTTTGAACCGTCAACCCAACCATTTGTACGAAATAGCTCAATGTCGTTTCACCAGAATATCCCTGCCAGTTCGTGTTGGTCATAAAACTTACTGCTGTATTGAAAGCAGAATGCCAGGATACATTTGGTAGGTGCGCAGGATTCAGGGGTAAGCTTGCCTGAAAGAGCTGAATCAAAAATAAAAAAATCAATCCCACTATATTAAACCAAAGCAACCCAAAAGTATATGATTTCCAATTTGATTCCTCACCGGGATTAACACGAATAAATTGATAGGTCAGTTTTTCTAACCAACCGAAAACAGGCAACATGAAATGCTTTTCACCTGTAAATACCTTATACATGTAATTGCCTAAAACAGGCGTTAACCCAATTA
>JAUZOX010000134.1 GCA_030706265.1 Bacteroidota bacterium
CGGATGCCTGCAATAGGAATCAATACCCTTTTGGAAATTTGTTTCCGAATATATTGGAGTAATGCAGTCACATTTAATATATTAATTGATGTTATTTAAAAAAGGAAAAATAGTAAAAATGGTCTGAATCTTCAAATTCAGCATGCGAATTTACTGTTTATTAGAAATAGATTCGTATTCTAAATTCATTTTGACATTAATTAACAAAAATCCAAATAAAAGGTTATATTGAAGAGATGACTTATAATCAGCTTTGTAAGTGCTATTGCCGGATGCTTAACATTAAATTAACATCAATTGCCCAATAATTAATAATAGTTTAACCTGAGAGTCATATTCAGATAATATCCAGGGCGTTATTTTGTATCATAAATTAACAAACACAAAAATTGGAATTAAAGTAAAATATTTAAAGCCATTTCTGGAACACAATAGCATTGCAATAAGGTTACCTGAAAAAAGAAAAATTAAAAACATTTACGTATGAAACGAGCATGATTGAAAATCACAAACAAGGATGAAAATCTTCCATGCGAGTTCCATACGACCTATTTAATCAAATTATTACATATGAAAAAGACATTATTATTCATGATTTCGCTGGTAGTATTAGCCGGCGGTTCATTCGCACAGAAAATAAAAGGCAGCGACACCATGTTGCCACTTTCACAGAAAGAAGCCGAAAGCTTTATGAAAGAAAAAAAAGGAAATGTAACGGTGACTGGCGGTGGTTCAGGTGTCGGCTTTACGGCACTTATAGATGGGACGACCGATATAGCTCAGGCATCACGTGCAATTAAAATGGATGAAAAGTTGAAATTGAATGCGGCCCATATCTCATACAAGCAGGTAATAGCTGCTTACGATGCACTTGCAATAGTTGTTAACCCTTCAAACAGTATCAATCAGCTTACACGCGAGCAACTTGAAGGTATTTTTACCGGTAAAATCAAAAACTGGAAAGAGGTGGGTGGTGCTAATCTGACCATTGTGGTGTATACCCGCGAAACCAGTTCGGGTACATATGAGTTTATGAAAACAAACGTGATGAACAACAAGAACTTTGCTAATAATGCATTAAGCATGCCGGCAACCGGCGCCATTATTCAGAGTGTCAGCCAAACCAAAGGTGCTATCGGTTATGTTGGTTTGGCATATGTTAGTAAGAGCGTTAAAGCATTAAAGGTGTCGTATGATAAGGGTAAAAAATATGTGGTTCCCAACGTGGCAACGGCTATGAATAAATCGTATCCTATTACACGCCCGTTGTACTATTATTACAATACAAAAGTTGAGAAAAAAGTAATGCCTTATATTAAATTTGTACTGTCAACCGAAGGACAGAAAATAGTCTCAAAAGTAGGATATGTTCCACTTTCAAAATAATCTTAAATCAATATAAGCCAATTACTCCGGCCTTTTATTCCCGGAGTAATTGGCTTATATATTTGGTTTGAGGGTTACTTAAGGATGTGAAGGACTCCATCATTTTAAAGAGGCAGCTAGGGATAGACGTTTTCGTCAAGTGGTTGTAGATAAACTAAACAGAATGAATAAGAAGTTTTTAAATAAATTATTCGAAAAGCTGATCGAAGGTGTCATTACGTTATCAGGAGGCATTACGAGTCTGGCGGTTATTCTTATTGTAATATTTCTTTTTAAGGAGGGGTTTGGTCTTTTTGGCAGGAGTACGCTCCAGGATGATATGGTTTTGGCTGTCAACAAATCCAATCCGTTATCAAGGATCAAGGCTGCAAATGTCAAGGCTATTTTCGATCAGGACGTCACTAACTGGAAACAAATAGGAGGCAAGAATGACAGCATCATCATTGTCCGGATAGAAGATATTCCGAATTATTTCAAAGAATCTCAGTTAGGCGCTAATTTTGAAAACCTGGCTCCTTGTATCAACCACTTGACCGATAGTTTAAGTGGTGTCATTTTATTTGTTCCAAAAAAATACATCACCTCTTCGTTTAAAGGCAAAGTACTTCCCGAAGAGAAGGTCGGTCTTGTCGATTTCTTTACAGGAAAAGAATGGTATCCAACGGCTGTTCCTGACTCCCGCTTTGGAGTTTTACCACTTATTCTGGGGACACTGTGGGTTAGTTTTGGGGCTATATTATTTGCTTTACCCTTAGGGCTGGCAGTGGCAATATATCTGGCTGAGATTGCAGATTCCAGGATCCGGCGGATGCTTAAGCCTCTTATTGAACTTCTATCCGGGATTCCTTCCGTCATATATGGATTTTTTGGTTTGGTCGTACTTGTTCCCCTTATCCAATCGATATTCAATTTACCCGTCGGAGAAACAGCCCTTGCCGGAAGTATCATTTTGGGGATCATGGCTTTGCCAACCATCATTACCATCGCCGAAGATGCAATGCGAACCACACCCCGGGCAATGAAAGAAGCAAGCCTGGCATTGGGGGCAACCCGTTGGCAGACGATATACCGCATTGTCATTCCATATTCAATTTCGGGGATCACCGCTGCAGCCATTCTGGGTATCGGCAGGGCCATTGGTGAGACAATGGCTGTGTTGATGGTTACAGGGAATGCAGGAGTAATGCCACATACTTTTTTGCAGCCCATAAGAACAATACCTGCAACCATAGCTGCCGAGCTAGGCGAATCAGCTCAGGGCGGAATTCATTACCAGGCGCTCTTTGTCCTGGGATGTGTTCTCTTTGTCTTGACATTACTCATCAACCTGGGCGTTGAATATGTTTCATCTAAACGAAAAATATAACCGATATGTCATTTCAAGTAGTAAAAAATATTGATCGCAGAAAAAGACGCAGCGAAAAATTTGCTTTTGGATTATTCAGGGCATTAAGCATATTCGTTGTTGGAATATTGTTCGTTATACTGGGTTTCATTGTAATGAAGGGAGCATCTGCTATCAGTTGGAAGTTTCTCACAACAATGCCATCCGAAGGAATGACGGGTGGAGGTATTTATCCTGCCATAATCGGAACATTTTGTTTGATAGGTGGAAGTGTGGTTTTCAGTTTTCCGATCGGTGTTTTGGCTGCTATATACATGAACGAATATGCATCCAAAGGATTTTTGGTTAGTTTCATACGGATGATGACCAATAACCTGGCCGGTATTCCCAGTATCGTATTCGGGCTGTTCGGAATTTCTTTGTTTGTGAACACACTTAATTTTGGTGACTCCATTTTGGCCGGTTCACTCACGCTGGGATTACTGACTTTACCCGTTATCATTCGTACCACCGAAGAAGCCCTTAAAGCCGTTGACGATTCTTTCCGCAATGGCAGTTACGCTCTTGGTGCCACCAAGCTGCAAACAATCCGGCGGGTGGTTTTACCCATCGCCTATCCCAATATCATAACAGGATTGATCCTTTCGATCGGAAGAATTTCGGGTGAGACCGCACCGATTCTTTTCATTGTGGCTTACTTCACCACGAAACTTCCAAAAAGTATTTATGATCAGGTAATGGCCTTGCCTTATCATCTTTATGTATTGGCGACCAGTGGCACAGACATGGAAAAACAAAGGCCAATAGCTTATGGGACTGCACTTGTGCTTATTATGATTGTACTGGTCATTAATTTGATGGCCAATGCACTCAGACGCTATTTCAGTAATAAAGTAAAAATGAATTAATAATGGCTAAAATCGAAACCAGAGACGTTAACCTGTATTATGGCGATTTTCATGCGCTCAAGGATATTTCCATGAAAATGGAAGAGAATACGGTAACAGCATTGATCGGACCTTCAGGATGTGGTAAGTCGACTTATTTGCGTTTATTTAACCGGATGAACGATTTGATCGATAACGTTAAAATAGAGGGAGAAGTTCTTGTTGACGATGAAGATATTTACCGAAAGGGATTGAATGTTGATGAGTTGCGTATAAAAGTTGGAATGGTTTTTCAAAAGCCAAACCCCTTTCCCAAAAGTGTTTTTGAAAATGTGGCCTATGGCCTTCGCGTAAACGGAATAAAAGACAAACATGTGATAGAAGAGACGGTCGTAAGTTCTTTAAAGCATGCAGCGCTTTGGGATGAGGTTAGGGATAAACTTCACAAGTCGGCATTTGAACTTTCGGGTGGACAGCAGCAGCGTTTGTGTATTGCACGTGCCCTGGCAATTTCGCCTTCTATCGTCCTGATGGACGAACCGGCTTCGGCACTCGATCCGATTTCTACTGCTAAAATCGAAGAATTGATTCACGACCTTAAAAAGGACTATACGATTGTAATCGTCACTCACAATATGCAGCAGGCTGGGAGGGTGAGTGATTTCACCGGATTTTTTTATATGGGAGAACTCATTGAATTTGGAAGAACTGTTGATATCTTTACAAGCCCCAAAAAACATCAGACGGAAAACTATATCACCGGTCGTTTTGGCTGAGAAAGTAACTGTCAAATGTTTTTACGAGTCTTGTATTATTTTAGTTACAATATTTCAAACTTATAATTATGGTAACCCATATTGAAACGGAATTATCCAATCTGAAAATAGATCTCAATGAGATGTGGGATCTCGTTATTTCACAAGTCAAAGAATCACGTGAATCATTGATGAATTTTGACAAGGAAGCAGCCAACGAGATCCTGTTCAAGGAAAAAATTGTGGATGTATTTGAACTAAAACTTGACCGGGACTGTGAAAATATAATCGCATTGTACAATCCGGTTGCCTCCGATCTCAGGCTCACACTTGCCGTAATAAAGATCGTTTTAAATCTGGAGAGGATTGCAGATTTCGCTAAGGGTATTGCAAAATTTATTGCCAAGAGTCCAAGAGAAAGCATTAATCCGGAGTTGCTAATAAGCGCTCAGGTTGAAGAGTTGTTGACAAGCGCCCTTGCAATGATAACGGATGCCAAGACCGCATTGAATAACGAGAATTCGCGTATGGCTATCAGCATCTTTTCAAAAGACAGTTTGATTGACCAAATTACAAGGGAATCCAATAAAATTATTGGTGATTATATTCTCAAACACCCTGATGAAATAGATGAAGCCCTCAATATTTACACGATCATCCGCAAGATCGAAAGGATGGGGGACCATAGCAATAACATCGCGGAGGAAATAGTCTTTTATTTGGAAGCAAAAGTGCTGAGGCACAATAAGGCTGCACGAAAATAAAAAGGCCCGGTATTAATTCCGGATTATGCGTCTTTTCTAGATCAATCCGTTTTTTTTCATTTCTTCATATGTCTTCAGGACCAGTCCGTCGGCAAGTCCAATTTTGGGTGCAATGACTTTATCAAGCCGTGCCCACTCCATGATGAAGATGAATATCCTGGCTGCCGGAACAATTACGTCGGCGCGGTCAGGACGGAGACCCAGTAAATTGATACGCTCAGGTATCGTTAATTTTTCCATTTGTTTACAGGCCTTCTGTAAATCCTTAAATTCAATAAAGTCGTTCTTATAGCTGCCGTAAAGTTTGGTGATTTTATTGATGTTTCCCCCCGATCCCATGCAAATCATACCCGGATCTGCACCTCTGAATTTGATGAGCCATTTTTTCAACCGTTCCCACTCTTTGTCTGTAACCTTATCATATAGATAACGGATAGTTCCGATGCTAAAGGATTCTGAAGCAACGAACCGATGATTTTCGATGATGGATAATTCTGTTGAACCGCCTCCCACATCCACAAACATCGTTCTTTCACCATCATGAAGCAGCGAATTGCTGTTATACTGACTGATGATCCTTGCTTCGGTCTTGCCGTCAATAATCTTGACATCAAGGTTGGTCTCTTCTTTTATCATCCTGACAATCTCGCCGCTGTTTGCAGCTTCCCTCATTGCAGCGGTAGCGCAGATTGTTAATGCGATAGGTTGATAAACTTCCAATAGGTAACTAAATGCCTTCATGGTCTTGACGAGGCTCCCTATTCGTTCTTCGGTAATGCTCCCTGTGTTGAATACATCCATCCCAAGCCGGAGTGGAACGCGGACAAGACTTGCTTTATCGGCCACAGCATATCCGTTTTTCTCAAATACATTGGCCAGGAGCAAGCGTACTGCGTTGGAACCTATATCAATTGATGAAAAAAGCATAAGTTATTAATTTGTTTCTGTTGTTTTGGATTTCAGATACTTGTAAATTTCAAGCTGCGAACGGATTCCTTTGGGCAACTCATTGCGACGATATTGATTGGGCAGGGAATAACTGATGGTTCTGGCTTTGGTATTGTCATTCCATTGTATTTCCAGCATGTTTTTCAGTTCCTCTTTCAGTTTTTTATCAAGAATCGGAACCGCTACTTCAATGCGGTGATCAAAGTTCCGGTCCATCCAGTCTGCCGATGAGATATAATATAGTTCTTTTCCCTTATTACAAAATATGAAGACCCTGCTGTGTTCCAAAAAACGATCGAGGATGCTGATGATTCGAATATTTTTTGAAACCCCCGGTTGGTCGGGTGCAAACACACAACTTCCACGAACGATCAACCTGATCTGAACTCCCGCATTACCAGCTTCCATGATCTTTTTTACAATACCTTCCTCGGTCAGGTTGTTTAATTTGATCATTACCCAGGCTGGCTTTCCTGCTTTCGCGTTTTTAATTTCATTGTTGAGCAGATGAATGAAAAATGTACGCATATTGAAAGGAGCCACTATCAGCGTGTTGAATTTTGGGATCTTGAAATTCGCGTTAAAGAGTTCAAAGATCTTCAATACCTCGAGGGTGATGGCAGGATTTGAAGTAAGTAAGCTGTCGTCTGCGTATACTCTTGCCGTTTCTTCATTGAAGTTCCCGGTTGCCACATTGGCATAGTAAACCATTTTCCTGTTTTCTATTCTTCCAATCAGCAATAACTTTGAATGTACTTTAAATCCAGGGATGCTGTGGACGATAGCGACCTTTTCCTCCTGAAGGCGGGTAGTCCAATAGATATTGGTTTCTTCATCAAAGCGTGCCTGCAACTCCATAAACACCGTCACCTTTTTCCCATTGCGCGCCGCATTGATCAATGCATTCATAACACTTGAATTACGAGCTACCCTGTAAATTGTCATGTGAATGGACTTTACCCTGGGGTCGATCGAAGCTTCACGCAGAAGATCAATGATATATTGAAAAGATTGATAAGGATGGTGCAGCAGGATATCACGATGTTTGATCACATGAATGATGCTGGTATTTTCAGGAAGA
>JAUZOX010000135.1 GCA_030706265.1 Bacteroidota bacterium
CGGGGAGCAAAATTCAAAAGGAATCGATATTATATCGTACTTTTATCCCTGTCCTTATAAATGATTTGTTATGCGTATTATTAGCCTGATGATTACATTATTGGTTTTACTGGTATCCTGTAAATCATCCATGAAACTTGTAAAGACCAATTCTGAGAATAAATTAGTCTGGTCGGATGAATTCAATTATACGGGGCTTCCCGATCCCGCGAAATGGAATTATGAAGAAGGTTTTGTCCGTAATCATGAGCAACAATATTATACCAAGGCAAGGTTGGAAAATGCCAGAGTTGAAGATGGGATGCTGGTGATCACCTCGCTGAAAGAAGATTATAAGAATGCCCATTACACTTCCGCAAGTTTGAATACATCCGGAAGGCAATCATTTAACGGCGACATCCGGGTTGAGGTTAGAGCGAAGCTTCCTGATGGAAAAGGCATCTGGCCCGCTATCTGGATGTTGGGAACCAATGAGGCCAATATAGGATGGCCCAGGTGCAGTGAACTTGACATCATGGAATATGTAGGCCACACCCCCAATACCGTATTTGGCACTTTCCACTGGTGGGATTCGACGGCTTCCAATAACCACCATTCCAGCAAGGGTTCAAAGCTAATCTATAACGATCTACATTCCAATTTTCATGTTTATGGCCTTGAAAGAAGAGGAAACCAGGTAAAGCTTTTTGTGGATAATCATTTTTACCTCACCTTCACCCCTCCAACGACAGCTTATCCGGGTTCATTTGCAAATCCGCTCTACCTTTTAATCAACACTGCCCTGGGAGGAAGCTGGGGAAAAGAGATAGACGATACCATTTTTCCACAAAAGTTTTATATCGATTATGTCAGGGTTTATAGCCTTGCAAAATAGCGATCCAGGAAAAATCATTTGAATTAAAGTGAGGGTCTTTGCAATGAATAGCAGGGCCACCTTCACAACCAGCAAAATATTGTTTCCAGGACCAGTCCGGAATATAAAAAGGGAGGCTGTCTCAAAATCCTGAGACAGCCTCCCTTTTTATTATATTAAGTTTTTTTATTGTTTATGATTCGATGGCAGCAACTCCGGGGAGTTCACGGCCTTCGATGTATTCCAGCATGGCCCCGCCACCGGTTGATACATAGCTAACCTTTTTGGCCAGATTGTATTTGTTAATGGCTGCCACGGAATCACCACCGCCAACGAGTGTATAGGTCCCATTTGCAGTTGCCTTGGTAAGAGCCATTGCCACCTCTTTCGTTCCCTTTTCGAAGCTGCTCATTTCGAATACACCCATCGGGCCATTCCACAAAACGATTTTTGATTTCATGATGACCTCTTCGAACTTAGCGGCAGTCTCAGGACCAATGTCCAATCCCATCCAACCTGAAGGAATCTGATCGGTTTTTACTGTTTTGGTGTTTGCCTCGTTGTTGAATGCATCTGCAATCACCGTGTCGGTAGGAATCAACAGATTCACCCCTTTTGCCTTGGCATCCGCGATGGCTTTCTTTGCCGTTTCGATAAAATCATCTTCGACCAATGAGCTGCCTACTTCGCCGCCCATCGCCTTGATGAATGTAAACATCATTCCGCCACCGATGATCAGGTTATCACACTTATCTATCAAATGGTTGATGATCTGAATTTTACCCGAAACCTTGGCACCACCCAATATGGCGGTAAAAGGATGTTCGCCGCTGCTCAATACTTTTTTCAGACTGGCTACTTCACTATCCATTAAATACCCGAACAATTTATCTTTCGGGAAGAATTGTGCAATGATTGCGGTTGAGGCGTGTGCACGATGAGCCGTGCCAAATGCATCATTCACATAGCAATCGCCCAAAGATGCCAGCTTCTTGCTGAATTCAACATCGCCTTTTTCTTCTTCCTTGTAGAAGCGAAGGTTTTCGAGCAACAAGACTTCACCGGGTTTCAAACCGGCGGCAAGATCATTTGCAGTCTTACCGATGCAGTCATCGGCAAACTTTACAGTAAGACCAAGTTTCTCATTTAAATAAGGCAACAAGTGCTTGAGAGAGAACTTATTTTCGGGTCCGGTCTTTGGACGGCCCAAATGTGACATTACGATTGCAGATCCACCGCCGGCAAGTATCTTGCGGATGGTTGGAAGGGCTGCATCGATACGGGTCGTATCGGTGATCTTGAATTCTTCATTCAACGGCACATTAAAATCAACGCGGATTAAAGCCCGTTTCCCTTTAAAATTATACGTTTCTATGGTGTTCATAAAGCTTGAATTTGGTCAATTGGAAAGTAAAACAAAGATAAATATTTCCGTTGATAATCGAATAACAATAGAATGATTTTATATGAAGTTGGAAAAGTGAAAATTTTAGATGTTTGTCAATACAATGCAAACAGGGCAATGGGTAACCGCAAAACATATCAGCCTGTCTTCTCGTAGCACGGTCGAAAAATCTTACATGTTTGTTTTTTTAACAAGGACCCTGTTTTGTATCACTACAATGCACGGATGTTTGAACAACCCTTCTTTAAAAAAGTTGTACCTTTATCAATTATCTGTAGCATTTAGAATAAAATAGGCCTATCATGAACCAGGATTTGAAAATCAGTATTATACAAAGTGATTTGTTTTGGGAGGATACCAGGAAAAACCTTAAACAGTTTGAGCAACAGCTTGAGCTTTTAGAGGAAGAGACCGATTTAATTGTCCTTCCGGAGATGTTTAATACCGGTTTTGCTATGTCGCCCCTTCGGATTGCCGAGGCAATGGACGGTCCCACGGTAGAGTGGTTGGCACGGAAAGCCAATGAAAATAATTGTGTCGTCACCGGTTCAATGGCTATCTCAGAAGGAGGCCGGTTTTATAACCGGTTGATCTGGATGAAACCGGATGGGACCTTCCAATATTATGATAAGCGGCATTTGTTCAGAATGGGAAATGAACAGCAGTTTTATACAGGAGGGAAACAGAAGATGATAACCGAAATTAAAGGTTGGAAAATTTGTCCCCTCATTTGCTATGACCTGCGCTTTCCGGTCTGGTCGCGCAATCGATATAAGGACCGTGAATATGAGTACGATTTATTGATCTATGTTGCCAACTGGCCCGCATCCAGGGCAATGGTATGGAAGAGCCTGCTGGTTGCCCGTGCACTCGAAAACATGTGTTTTGTTGCCGGAGTTAACCGCATCGGCATTGATGGTCATGGTGTTGCCCATCAGGGCGATTCTGCCGTCATCGATTATAAAGGAAGGCAAGTAACAACCATGGTTCCAAACATAAAGGGAATCAATACGGTTGGTTTAAGACTCAGCGATCTGATTTCATTCAGGAGAAACTTTACGGTTGGAATGGATTGGGACCAATTTGAAATCATCGGATAACGACCCGTGGAAAAATTACCTTCAAATAAATACATATGGGAAATATCCTATCCCATTATTCTAGGCATGCTTGCCCAAAACGTGATCAATGTTACCGATACAGCCTTTCTCGGCCGTGTGGGGGAGGTTGAGCTAGGCGCATCTGCCATTGGCGGCTTGTTTTATGTTGTCATCTTCATGCTGGGACTGGGCTTTGGAACCGGAGCACAAATACTCATGGCCAGGAGGAATGGCGAAAAGAACTATGCCGAGATTGGCAGTATCATGGATCACAGTCTTTACTTTCTGGTGGGGTTGGCCGTGTTTATTTCGGTTGTCACCCAATTTGCGGCGCCGGCTATTTTGAAACATATGATTTCGTCAGCCCCTGTTTATGAAAAGACCATCGCGTTTTTGCATTTCAGGATCCTTGGCCTGGCGTTTGCCTTTATCATAGTCATATTCAGGTCGTTCTATGTGGCCATTACCCGTACGCTGTGGATTACCCTGAATGCAGTCATCCTGGCATCCGTAAACATTGTTCTGGCTTATATCATGATATTTGGAAAGCTCGGCCTGCCAAGAATGGGAATAGCCGGTGCCGGCCTCGCTTCCTCGATTGCTGAAATGGTGGCTGCCATTGTATTTGTCGTCATCACCTTCAGGCATAACGACTTAAAACCCTATTGCCTGTTAAAGTTTCCAAGACCCAGATTGAAAATCATCAGGATGACTTTTAACATCTCGGGTTTTGTCATGTTACAGTTTTTCATCTCATTGGGATCCTGGTTTATCTTTTTTCTGATTGTCGAAAAGTTGGGTGAGCGTTCCCTTGCAATCTCGAACATCATCAGGGCCGCATATACCATGTTTATGATCCCTGCAATCGGTTTTAGTATTTCAGCCAATTCACTGGTGAGCAATGCAATCGGTGCAGGTAAACCCGACTTGGTTATTCCCATTGTTCGAAAGATAACCCGTTTTTCTGTCCTGGTCACATTGGGGATCGTGATGATATCGATACCATTGGCCAGGCCGATTATCCGAGTCTTCACCGCTAATCCAGATCTGGTCAATAACACGCTGGCTTCTTTTTATGTATTGATGGGTGTCATGATTTTCTTTTCACTCGTTAATGTGATCTTCAATGGCGTATCGGGGACAGCCAACACCCAGATGGCACTCCTGCTTGAAGCCATCACCCTGGTTTTCTATCTTGCCACGGCTTACGTCCTGGCTGTTCATTTGCGTCTCCCTGTTGCGCTGGTATGGTTAAGCGAACTGGCCTATTTCATTGTTCTTGGAATCCTGAGCGTCTGCTATCTCAAATTTGGAAACTGGCGGGATAAGAAGATCTAATTTCTAAGGAAGCCCTCAGAAAAGTTTCATACGAAAGTAATTTGAATAAATTGATCGGATAGAGCTCGCATAAATGCATTCCTGGTCCAAGTTTAGGCGTAAGCATATTTGGTTCAAGTTTAGGCGATAGCCGTAACTTGGACCAAATATGCGAATAAGGATTTTTATAAGGATCGGGGATTCGGAGATTGCGGATCGACCCAGCAATGACGTCCGGAGTGCAGCGGTAACCCGGACTAAAAACAAGCATAGGGGATTTCATCTGAAAATAATTTTATTAAATAGGTCAGATGGAACTCGCATTGATGATTTTTATACGGTTATTATTTTATGAATTGGTCGTATAGAACTCGCATAATTGCTTGGTTCATCGGTGTTTGTGATCTTCAATCATGTTCGTTTCATGCTTAAAAGTGGGAACACGCTTTCTTGAAAATATCTTAACCTAACTTTAACACGCTCTCCTGAATCGGATTGTTGAAAATATCGTACAAAACTGATACTATTGCACTTTCAATGATCGACCTATTTAATCAAATAATATACGCATGAAACGAGCATGATCGAAGATCACAAACAACGATGAAAATCTTCCATGCGAGTTCCATCTGACCTATTTAATAAAATTATTTTCAGATGAAAAAACTTCTTCTCTTCTGTTTGCCGTTTTTATTTCTAGCTATTAAAACAACAGCAACCAAACCCGTAGACCGTGATTCTACTCTTTTACTCAGATGGCTGGATGAACAGAAACTCTCTCAACCGGTAGGCGTTAGCTGGGGCGTACCCTGGCCAATGGGGACCGTAAAGAAGAATCAGGTTTTTGCGTTATCCGGTGACAACAAGTCCAACATTACCTTACAAACCTGGCCGCTGGCTTACTGGCCTGACGGCTCATTGAAATGGAGCGGTTTCGCTGCAGTCGTTGAACCTGGTGCGGGACCGCTTACCCTGAGCAAGGTCAAGGGAAAAGCAACACCACCGGCCAATGGCATATTGGTGAAGGAAGACAATAATGTGGTCAAAATCAATTCCGGTGCGTTGCAATGCATCATACCCCGGAGTGGCAATATACTGATCGACTCTCTTATTGTGGAAAACCGGGTCGTGGGAAGCAAAGGACGTTTGGAGTGCCTGTTACAAAATGGACCTGACGATGGTTTTTATTCACCAGCCAGGGAAAAATATATCAGCAAGATAAGCAAAGTTACCGTCGAGCAGAGTGGTCCTGTAAAGGCGGTGGTCAGGATTCAGGGCATGGTGCAATCCGAAAAGGGAAACCGGTCCTGGCTTCCCTTCAACATCAGAGCCTATTTCTATGCCGGTTCAAAGGCGGTAAGGTTTGTCAACACCATCACCTATGATGGCAACGATCAGAAGGATTTTATCAAGGGATTGGGAATGGTCTTTTCAGTACCCATGCGCGAGCAGATGCACAACCGTCATGTCCGTTTTGCAGGCGAAGGCAATGGCATCTGGGCAGAACCCGTTCGTCCGCTCGTTGGAAGGGCCTTTTTCATGCAGAACCGGGTCAATGTCTTTCCCGATCAGTTGGCCGGGAAACCTGTTGGCAACCTCGACAAGTTTGACCCACGGACACAGGGCTTTATCAAAGACCTCCCCATCTGGAACGACTACAGGCTGGTTCAAAACACGGCCGACGGCTTCAACATCCAAAAAAGAACAAACCTCAGGAGTACCTGGATTGATGCCGCGGCAGGCAAACGCTCCACCGGACTGGCCTTTGTGGGTGATATAAAAGGAGGCCTGGCCGTTGGCTTGAAGGATTTCTGGCAATCTTATCCTACGGCCCTTGAAATCCGCAATGCGGCCAGCGACATGGCAGAGCTGCATGTATGGCTCTGGTCGCCGACTTCCGAGGCCATGGATATGCGCCACTACGACACTATCCCTCATGGACTGGATGCCACATACGAAGACGTGCAGCCCGGATTCAGCACGCCTTATGGGATCAACCGGACCAGCGAACTCACTTTATTTGCCAGTGCCGATGTCCCTTCCAATGAAACGTTAAGCAACGAGGCCAGGATCAGCAGTCAGCCGCCACTCCTTGTTGTCACTCCGGAGTACCTCCATTCGGTTAAGATATTTGGTGAATGGAGTCTGCCCGACCGTTCGGTTCCCGGTAAGAAATGGATCGAGGATCAGCTGGATAAGGCGATCAGCTTTTATCAGAAGGAAGTGGACCAGCGCAACTGGTATGGCTTCTGGAATTATGGTGACGTGATGCACACGTATGATAATGTCCGTCATACCTGGCGATATGATATTGGCGGTTTTGCTTGGGACAATACCGAGTTGGGAACCGACATGTGGTTGTGGTACAGTTTCC
>JAUZOX010000136.1 GCA_030706265.1 Bacteroidota bacterium
ATTTTAAGATTAAATGATTTGCAAACTTATTCTAAAAATGAATATAAAATCAGTGCTAATAGAAGGAAAATAAGTAAAATCCTTTGGATGAAACGAGCATGTTTGAAAAACACAAATACCGATGAACCGGGCATACATTCGAGTTCCATGCGACTTATTTAATCAGATTATTTACATAAGAAAGAAATTTTGAAAGAACATAAAGCGGAAATGGTTGTTACTCTTTTTGTTATTCTTGTAATGCAATATCATTAAGACCAAAGCCCAAACCTCATTTAAGCAAAGACTGAAAACAAACGTCGGCCAATTCTTCAGAAGGAATTGGATAGTTTTAAAGTCGGGGAAAAAAGGCTGTTTGGTATTTTTGAAAAAATATTCAAAACGGGCATTTGAAAAATTAGAGATCAGGAGATAATCTTCTCAGGCCCTCTGCCTTACCCGAGTCCTTCCTAAGTCTGACGTCTCCCCCGCAGGCAAAGTAAATTCAGTGCAAATTTGAAGCATATCCGGAGCATATCTGGTTACAGCTATAGGATTAACATAGGATTACACCTGAATATGCTCCGGATATGCTCCGGGTTGGAGGCATAGGTTATCCATGGAAAGAGTATGGAAAGGACCAGGGTTCTGATCAGGATCTTTCTTTCTTCAAGATGGTTTGCCAAGGACCTTTCATTTCTAAAATTACGGCAAACCAAACAGTCAAACTTACATAATAATCTGATTCATTAGCTGAATAAAAATCAAGGCCGCCACCAAAGACATTGTAGAACCCGAGCACGAAGTTCAAGATGGCTCAAGTAAAAATGGTTTGCAGATTTACCTTTAATTCCCCTAAATCCGGTCTTTTATTACCCTATAAAGGTAGTCATCTCCGCAAATTCAGGGTAAATTCAGGATGTTTTCTCCTCCGGTATTCCCTGGCAGTCTGGTATCTGTTTAGTTCTTGTGGATGGGATATACCGGGGAGAAAACACCCTGATATTACCAGAATAATACCCGATTAACCTGAATTATAGGAGAATAAAAGGGTCATATTTTCCTGATAACATGCAGGGTTTACAGGTGCTATTTTTTTTAAAAGAATCCCTTAATACGGTTAACGGCAAAAGGATTTATGGAGGAAATTTATAAAAAATACAGCTTTTTATAAAAAATTGGCTTTGACCGATTATTTGTAAATCGGCAAAGCCAATAGTTTTAATATATTGAAAAATAATGTTATACTGACTGTTTTCCGGGTGAATTAATTTAGTGGTTCGCTTGAAGGAGGTGCGTCTGCGGGATCGCTTCCCCATGTCTTATTCGCTTTATCACCCATGACCAATTCCAATGTTCCTCCGTTCTTGATGTCGTCATGCGAGAACCAGGGTTTGTTCCATACTTTTCCGTTTAGTTTGGCCGATTGGATATATTTGTTTTGTTGGGAACAATTTTTGGCATTGATTCTGAATTCCTTTCCGTTTTCCAAATGAATAACGGTATTTTCAAAAGCAGGACTTCCGATATTATAGGTGCCGGATCCCGGAGTTACCGGATAAAATCCCATTTTTGAAAACACCACAAATGCCGACATACCACCACCGTCTTCGTCACCGGGTACGCCCATCAGGTCATTGCGAAACCAATCGTTTAATAAGCTACGGATTCTTTTTTGAGTTTTCCAGGGCTCGCCGGCATAATTGTAGAGGTATGGAATGTGCAGGGACGGTTCGTTGGCCATGGTAAACTGACCGACATTGCCCGTTTGATCGGGGAACTGAAAGTAAAAATCGAATTTTGATTTACCCAGCGGCTTTGAATACATGGAATCCAAATTCTTGATGAAATTGTTTCTTCCACCCATCAGATCAATTAAATCGGCAATGTTGTGTTGCACGTCCCAACGGTATGTCCAGCCATTGTTTTCATCATAATAGTCCCGAGCCCCTTGCCCACCTGAAAAAACATAATCAAAGGGTTCTATAAATTTTCCATCTTTATCCTTGGGGTGGAAGAAATTGGTGTTCGGGTTGAATATATTGCGATAATTGTAAGCATCTTTTAAAAAGAGATGGTAATCATCGGTCTTTCCCAGCTTTTTGGCGATCTGTGACAAGCACCATTCATCAAATGATGTTCCCAATGTTACAGCCACCGCTTGTCTCTTTTCGAACGCGTGGACTTCGGGAACCGTTTCTGCTTCATTTTCATGCAAGGCTGGCATATAGCCGTGTTCCTGGTAGAAACGGTTAAGGACGCCTGCCGGAGCACCCGACCAGGGAGTAAGGGTCTTCTCGGTGATGGCTTTTTTGCAAGCTTCATAAGCCTTGTTGATATCGAAGCCACGGAGTCCTTTTACATATGCATCCAAAACCGTTGCAACCCCATGATTGCAATTCATCAGACGCATGTCGCCGGTTATCTCGGGAAAGTTGGGCATCCATGCATCTTTCATTTGCCCGGTCATTTCCACAAATGAGTTCAGGATATGTTCTTCTGTTTTGGGTTCGACCAGCACGCGCAGGGGATGGGCAGCCCGGTAGGTGTCCCAGATCCAGTCGTCCGTATAGAAAGGGATTCCGTTATCTGAATTCACTTTCCCGTTATAGGCACTGTAATATTGTCCATCTTCTGAAATACATACCGGGCGTTCAAAAGTCCGGTAGAGAGAAGTGTAGAATATGGTCTTGTCATTATTGCTTTCTCCCTGTACGCTTATTTTTCCAAGAGATTCGTTCCAAATCTTACGTCCCTCTTCTATCAAAGGCTTCAGATCATAGTTTTTGATCTCCCGTTCCATGTTCTTTTTAGCTTGTTCAGTGCTTATATAGGAGATGCCATAACGAACACAGGTGCTTTTCCTTATATCGGTTAATTTTAATACGATACAGTTATTCTCCTCTTTGGTTGAAGCAATTAGTTTGCCCCCTTTCAAGGCAAAAACACCTTCCGGTTGCGTGTCGGTTTGAAGGTAGAGATAGACTTTGGTTCCGTTACCGATATTCTGATAACCCGAAACCGACTTTCCGTCCCATTTCAAATTTCCTTCTTCGGTGTTGATGATCAGGTATCCCGGCTTATCTTGTCCAAATTTGATCTCATAAAGGGCCGATTGGTGTGATGGGGCAAAATTCACTTGTGTCTGCTGCTCGTCAAGATAAACGGAATAGGAATAGGGTTTAATCTCTTCCTGATCATAGCTGTATTTGATGACTCGTTTAATATTTTGTTCATCTCCCTGGAAAGGACTGAGATTAAATGCCATACGTCCTCTATGGCCGGTTAAGATCAAGGGTAATCCGTTCAGCCGGTCGCTGGTATAATCCTCTCTTTGGGGATATACTCTCATAATGCTGTTGGGCAAGTGAATGGTGGGATAGGTCGGTACCAGTAAATGACTGATATTGCCCATGTATGGATTGACAAAATCTACCGGTTCCTTTTGTGCAGATACCGCAGACGAAAACCCCAATATTGAAATTAAAAGGAAGGCTATCCACGAAATGTTTGTATTCTTCTTTTTCATCTGTAAATAATTTGTATTAAATCGGTCAGATGGAACTCGCATGCCAGATTTTCATTGGTGTTTGTGTTTTTTTAACATGCTCGTTTCATTCTTATCAGTATGCTTATTTGTTTGACGGATAAATATAATTATATAAATTTTCATTTTTATCGATGCAGGCGACAGCCTGGATTACGGCACTCTTATTCTCGATGGTGATCGGGGTGTCGGAGACGTAATTCCTCATCCTGCTGCCAAAAATGGTGACCGTAAGTCTTTGGTCACCTTTAATCAGCATATAGTCCCAAGACTGGTTTTCAGGAACGGTGGTCAGAGCTCCGTTGCCGCCAGAGAATGCTTCCACATTACTCAGCGAGGTGTGGCCCTCACCTTCAATAATGATCGGATGGACATTTTGAACTTTATCTCCGCAGTTGGCAATGATGGAACCCTGAGCTATCTGCCAGTTTCGGTTTTTGGTGTTGTTCCCCTTTTTGTAAATCCCGACAGATACACAATCAAAATTGAAATTCGTCATTTGTCCATAGGACTCTCCATCCAACAGGATACCTCCATAAGTTCCAAAGGTAAAAAGGTCCATGATTTGAGCGTTATCCGTATTGTTGATCGAATAAGCGAAGGTCTTTTTGGCTATGACGGCATCGACGACAGACTTGCTGAAGCCGCCTCTGAAGAATCGTTGAACAGAAGGATTTACGTGGCAATGAAGTATCCGTGGAACATCATAGCAATAGTTCATGCGGATGAATTCGCCGCTTAGCGGATAACCATAACAATGTTCAAAGGTCATCAATTCGCAGGGGTATTTTCTTGCCGCATCAAAATCCATTGCCAGGTATTCCCCGTAAAAGGTCAGGCATGACAAATATACTCCTTGCGTCATGCTCGTTTTTGAAGTCTGAATCGTCGCAGGGTAGGGGATGATGGCATTGGGATCATTTATGGTTTGTTCGGGATACCAAAATTGAATTCCTTTAATCTGTGTTCCAGATTCGACGGTTATAAATGCATTATTCCGGTCGGTAATCATAAACACACTTCCCACAGGCTGTCTTTTCGTGGGATGGACCGTTCCCCTAGGTGTAGGTCCATTGACCCCGATCAGTGAAACATTCTTCTTTAAAATGAGACCTCCATCGACAGGATAGGGGTCATCCGTTGGATCGACAGATAAGCCGGATCCGGTTTCACTTGCCCAGTCGATTGCCTTTTGAAGATTTATTTTATTCAAGGCGGCGCTATTGTGAGGGTCAACCCCAAAATCACGAATACTCTTTAAATTCGAAGCTGCAAGATTGCCACTAAAAAGAGTCAATAGCAATAAATTTAAGATATATTTTTTCATGCAATAGTAATTTTATTAAAAAGGTCGTATGGAACTCGCATAAATACTCTGCTCATCGGTGTTTGTGCTTTTCAAACATGCCCGGTTCATAATAGTAGTTTATGACAATGAGCGGAAAGCTATTTTCTTTCAGGTTGATTTAGGGTAACAGGTTTTTCTTTCCGAAGCATCTTGGCTGCCTCTCCGGTTAGCCATAAATAATAATCAGAGGGTTTATTGTCCATATTGATGAATTGAGCAACTTTGCTTACAGGTGGTTCATTGGTGCATTTGAAGATGGCCGTCCCTTCGTTCACTTCATCGAACATGGCCACATACAACATATCAGCTCCGCTAAGCAGAGCTGTTGAAATTTGTTGCCAATAAAACCGGCCACCCTGTCGTGGAATGGATCCTACCGGCTTGATATCTTGTGGAAACTCTAAGCGACTTAAATTGTGCCAGCTAAAACCGGGGTAAACACAGGGAACATAATCAACATTATTGGCTTTACACCATTTCATATCCTCGAGTATTTCATCTCTGTAACGATCCATTTCATTATGCAGTAGTGGGGAAAACCGCTGAACCATCCAGGGCAGCACAATATCGGCCTGTTTAATGATATCGTGTAAATAAGGATCGTTAACGCAATCCGAGTTTAGGCTACGCCAGTAAGTAGGAACGCCAACCATAACAGAGCAGCCTCCATATTTTGGATCATTTTTCAGAAAGTCAATTAGACGCTGTATTCCGATATTTCGGATATCATATGGACGGT
The DNA here is from genome assembly GCA_030706265.1 of Bacteroidota bacterium. GTDB lineage: Bacteria > Bacteroidota > Bacteroidia > Bacteroidales > Cfx3-03 > Cfx3-03. Next base: position 5,614 of record JAUZOX010000136.1, read on the forward strand.
CAGGAAAGCCTAAACCCCATATGGCTACCAATGGTTTGCCACGATGATGCAGATAAGTTTTGGTCCCTTTTTGATTGGTGACGTTTATTGAATCGACCAGATATTTCCAGTCTTCAATAACCGAAGAACAATCTTCACCGCTGCGGCTCAATCCCGAGAGGTCATACATGACGGCAATAGCCCTGTTATATTTTGAAGCAGCTTCCAACGCATTTTTCAGAACTTCAGTAGCGGTAGTCCTTTCATTTCCGGGTTTAGTTGTGTTAAAAAAACGTTGCATGAAAACCCCGTCAATTCCGTAATCTTTCATCCATTTGAAATGAAGATCTATGGTGCTTTTATCTGTGGAACTGAAGAATCTGGCATTACTTCTATCGGGTAATTTCAATCCGGTAGAATAGGTCTTTTGATATTCACTCACATCAGGCCACATGTCAATACGCACCTGGGTCTCGTCAGGATACATCTTTCCATCACTCTGAGCCCTGAACCATCCCTGATATCCAGCCATTATCAATCCTTTGTAAGAGGGATAATTAGTCGTTTGTGAATGCCTGTTCTGGGCATATGTGCCTTCAAGTATAATGAATATGGATATTAAGATGGTGATTAAAAATTTTCTCATTATCATATTGTTAAATGGCCTATTGAAAGGCTTTTGTTTTGAAAAAGTGCAGGATTATTGTTTTTGGGCATGGCCAGGTTCACGGGTATTCGCTCCTTTTACATTCATTAAATCATCCCCCAAATCCATACGGGCATCGTCAGCCAGTTTTTTTAGTTCCGCTACCACTTCAGGATACATTTCCTTTACATCATACTGCTCTCCTGGGTCTCGGCGCATATCATACAAACCCTCTTTATACTGGAAGTTTTCATTCACTGGACCGGGAAATCCATCTTTTCCTGGTAAAAAACCCTGGTAAGTACGTCCGGGATGTGCAAAAACCAGTTTCCAATTCCCTTTCCTGATTGCCTCCAGACTATTTTTCCGGTAATAGTACAGAAAAGTCTCACGTGGATTGGCTTTCTCATCACCGAGCATTAAAGGCAGGATATTGACCCCGTCAATTTTTTTCTTTGGAAGGTTTGAATGGGTAATGGCAGCTAAAGTTGGAAGTATATCAATGCCGGAAACAAGTTTGTTGCATATAGTGCCTTCAGTTATATGACCGGGCCATTTCATGATACATGGAACACGTTGACCGCCTTCAAAACTGGTCCCTTTTCCTTCGCGAAAGCCTCCGGCCGAGCCTGCCCAATTGCCAAAATTAAGCCATGGTCCATTGTCCGAAGTAAAGATAACAAGGGTGTTTTTAGTCAGTCCGTTCTTTTCGAGCGCCTTCAGAACCTCACCTACCGACCAGTCGATTTCCATCATGACATCACCAAATAATCCCTGCCCGCTTTTACCTTTAAA
>JAUZOX010000137.1 GCA_030706265.1 Bacteroidota bacterium
AATCTCACTTGGACTCCCCGTGACCGGATTGGCAAACTTGACACCATTAGTTGAATAAAGCAATTCGGGTTGAAAATAGCATTTTCCGCCTATACGTAAAAAAGCACCCAGATCGTAACCGGTTTTCATCTTATCCGTAATAGTCGTGGTGTTAGTAGTGAGCTGATTGAGGTTAACCCCAATTTTCGGACCAAAAGAGAAGGCCGGTAGTTGTGCATTTGAAATTGCAACGATAAACATTGCTGTAATTACCAATAGTGACTTTTTCATAAGTGTATAATTTTAATAAATAGGTCTTATGGAACCCGCATGTGAGAATTTCATACTTGTTTGTGCTTTTCAATCATGCTCTGTTCATGAGTCCTTTTTTAATGATTTATTCATACAGATCATAACAAAGATCATGCAAAAATACCAATAAGTCAAAATATATCCGAATCCTTTTGTATTTTTGCTTCTTAACTCTTGGGCTTTCGGCTTGCTTTTTGCTTATACCTGGTGAATTATAGAACAGTCATGAAAAAGAATTTATTGTTATTGATCGTATTATTTTTGCTTTCAGCTGAACTTAATGCACAGGATAGGACAAGGCCTTTTGACTTTATCTTTAGGATGGGGCCCAATTTAAGTTGGTTTAAATCCAACTCCGACGCCGTCAGCAGCAATGGCCCGATCGTGGGATTCTCATGGGGTGCGTTGTTTGACGTGCCGGTTCAAAACAATTATTCTTTCGTGAGTGGTTTTAACATTCACTTCGCAGGGGGAAACATCGATTATGAGGGGAAAAAGTCGAATAGCGATGTGCTGATCAAAGAAAGATATGACCTGAAATACCTGGAGTTTCCGGTGATGCTGAAGATCAAGACCAACGAAGTGGAGAGGTTGCAGTTTTACGGGCAGATAGGCCTTGGAACCTCATTCCGGTTGAATTCCAGTGTGAAGCGCTCTTACGAGCTTCCGGCAACATCCAGTCTGCACTTTGCATCCGAAACGATGAACAGCGATAACCTGACTTCTTTTATCCGCGAAAGCCTGATCATTGGACTGGGAACACAATATACGGTTGCCGATAACCTGAAAGTGTTTGGAGACCTTAACTTTAACAATGGATTTACCGATATACTGAAAAAAGGAACCTATAATACCAGTGATCCCAAACTGATTTCTAACTTTGTAGAACTAAATCTTGGACTTTATTTCTGATTTGTTCTTTCACGTTCTGTTATAATAAGTTGTTACACTGCGGTATGAGTCATGCTTTTTTCTCTTTGGGATTGGAAAGGATAATTGCAGGACCTGTAATTTGGTCATGTTCATTTGATCAAAACGAAATGCATTTGCATCCTACTATTGAGGTTGAAAAAAGATCGAAGGCAAGAAAGGATGGATGAGGATGATCCGGTAATAAGATGAAAACAGAACTTTTTTAAACTGAATGACCTTTAAATATGAAGATTGCGCTTGCACAGGTTAATTACCTTATCGGGGATTTTGAAGGCAATACCAGGAAAATAATTGAATACATCCGGAAAGCCAGGCTTCAGCATGCTGATCTGGTTGTGTTTTCGGAGCTGTCTGTATGCGGATATCCCCCCAGGGATTTTCTTGAATTCGATGATTTTATTCTGCGTTGCCACCATCAAATACAAATCATTGCATCTGAATGCAAGGATATCGCAGCCATCGTCGGAGCTCCCTCCGTCAACAAGGCACCCAAGGGAAAGCCGTTATTCAATTCGGCCTATTTTCTCGAAGAAGGGAAGGTAAAGACAGTCGTGAATAAGACGCTTTTGCCCAATTACGATATCTTTGACGAATACCGCTATTTTGAGCCTAATCGCCTTTTTAATATCATCGAATTTAAGGGGGTGAGAATAGCACTGACTATCTGTGAAGACCTTTGGAATATCAGTGACGACCCGCTCTATATCGTGTCGCCCATGGATGAGTTGATCGGTTCTAAGCCGGACCTGATGATCAACATCGCGGCGTCACCCTTTAGCTACCTCCAGGTTGTAGAGCGGAAGGAGATCATGATCCGGAATACCCGGAAATATAAAATTCCGCTGGTTTATGTGAATCAGGTCGGGGCTCAAACCGAATTGCTGTTCGACGGTGGCTCTATGGTGGTGGATTCCGATGGTGAAATCCGTAAACAATGCAACCTCTTCGAGGAAGATTTGACCGTGGTGGATATGGATCATCTGCCGGATGTTCAAAAGGGTGGATTCGAAGCCGGGGACGACAAGATCTCATTGATCCATGATGCCCTGGTGATGGGGATAAGGGACTATTTTAAGAAACTGAATTTTCCCAAGGCCATACTCGGCCTTTCGGGTGGCATCGATTCTGCGGTGACCCTTGCACTTGCGGCCGAAGCCCTGGGCAAGGATAATGTCCGTCCGGTGCTTTTGCCTTCCCGGTACTCATCCGACCATTCCATTACCGATGCAATTCAACTGGCCGATAATATCGGTTGCGGATATGACCGGATTTCAATCGACAAGGCCTTTGCTGCTTTTGAAGAATCGCTGGCTCCGGTATTTGTCGGACTGACATTCGGCCTGGCTGAAGAGAATATCCAGGCCCGTACCCGAGGGGTATTGTTGATGGGGATGGCCAATAAACTGGGATACATTCTGCTCAACACTTCCAACAAAAGCGAAGCGGCCGTCGGATATGGCACCCTCTATGGAGACATGTGCGGGGGACTTTCCGTGCTTGGGGATGTTTATAAGAGCGATGTCTTTAAACTGGCCCATTACATCAACCGCGATCAGGAAATCATACCACTGAACACCATCATCAAACCCCCTTCAGCAGAGCTGCGTCCCAATCAAAAAGACTCGGACTCGCTTCCCGATTATGACCTGCTCGATCAGATCCTGTTCCTTTATATCGAGCAAAGGAAAGGACCTGCCGACATTGTGAAGGCCGGTTTTGATGAAAAGGTGGTTAACAGGGTGCTGCGCATGGTGAACAGCAACGAGTGGAAACGGCAGCAGACCCCGCCAATACTTCGGGTTTCATACAAGGCATTTGGCTCCGGACGAAGGATGCCGATTGTCGCAAGATATTTATTGTAAAAATTTCGGATTATGAGTGAACTTTATTTAGCCAACCCGGGTCGATACGACAGCATGCTCTATCGCCGTTCAGGTAAGAGCGGTGTGATGTTATCCGCAATGTCTTTGGGATTATGGCATAATTTCGGCGATGTCGATCGTTATGACAATTCGCGTCAGATGGTATTGACTGCCTTTGACAATGGCATCTGCAGCATGGACCTGGCCAATAACTATGGTCCTCCTCCCGGCTCTGCCGAGGAGACCTTTGGCCGTATCATGCAACAGGATCTGAGAAGCCATCGTGATGAACTGTTTATTTCGACCAAGGCAGGCCATTTGATGTGGCCCGGGCCTTATGGCGAATGGGGATCCCGCAAGAGTTTACTGGCGAGCCTTGATCAGAGCCTGCGCAGGATGAAACTGGACTATGTGGATATCTTTTATTCACACCGTTATGATCCCAATACTCCGGTTGAGGAAACGGTGGGGGCTTTGATTCATGCCGTTAAAAGCGGAAAGGCGCTCTATGCCGGTATCTCCAAATATCCGGTGGATGTGGCTGAGAAGGCTTTTACCCTGTTGCGCGAAGCCGGGGTTCCCTGTTTATTGCATCAGCTCAGGTATTCGATGCTGATCAGGGATGCCGAAAACGGCCTCTTTGACCTGCACCGCAAAGAGGGGGTGGGATGCATTTCGTTCTCCCCGCTGGCGCAAGGTGTGCTGACCGAAAAGTACCTGCACGGTATTCCTGAAAATTCAAGGGCTGCAAAGGAAAGCGGTTTCCTGCAAGTCGAACAGGTCTTACCACTGGTAGGAAAAGTTCAGAAGCTGCATGACATTGCCGCTGAAAGAGGACAGACCCTTGCCCAGATGGCGATTGCCTGGCAGCTGACCGATGACCGTATCACTACCGTCCTGATTGGCGCCAGCAGCCCTGCTCAAATCCTGGAGAACCTCAAGGCTTTGAACAATACCTCCTTTACGGATGAAGAACTAAAAAGGATCAATAAGATTTTGGATGAGCCTCCATTTTGGAATGCAGGGGCATAAATAAAAAAAACCGGACAACTCGTCCGGTTTTTTTATTTAGCAGTGTTTTTGCTTATTATTTTACAAGCTTTAAAGCTTCTTCGTAGACATGTTCTGCAGTGTAGCCTAATTTTTCGTCCAGTACTTCAGCAGGTGCCGAATAACCAAAAGAATCAAGACCCAACACGACACCTGAACAACCAACTACACCCTGCAATACGGATGGAAGTCCGGCGGTCAATCCCAGGATAGGAATACCGGCAGGAATCAGTTCCTTGCGATAGGCTTCAGGTTGATCGTAATATAAGCCAAGAGAAGGAATTGAGATGACGCGGGTTTTGAGACCTTTGTCTTTTTCCAGCAATTCGGCTCCGGCAACAAGGGTGGCAACTTCCGAGCCATTGGCTATCATGAGGAGATCCGGTTTTCCGGCAACTTCCTTAACGACATATGCCCCCTTGGCTGATTGCAGTGCATCGGCATAACGGCTACCATTTGTTGAAGGCAGGTCGGTGATGTTTTGACGTGAAAGCAATAACGCAGTTGGCGTGTTCGTGTTTTCCATTGCCATCTTCCAGGCAACCGAGGTTTCGGGAGCATCACCGGGACGCAATACCAAAACACTACGCCCGCCTGAATGATTTCTCAGCTGTTCCATTAAACGAATCTGGGCTTCCTGTTCTACAGGTTGGTGGGTTGGGCCATCTTCTCCAACGCGGAAGGAGTCGTGTGTCCAGATGTATTTTACGGGCAACTCCATCAATGCGGCAAGTCGTACGGCTGGTTTCATATAGTCGCTGAAGACAAAGAAAGTACCGCAGGCCGGGATGATACCACCATGAAGAGCTAATCCGTTTGCAATACCGGCCATGGTGAGTTCAGATACGCCCGCTTGCAAGAATGATCCTGAGAAGTCATTTTTAGCAAAAGGAGTGGTCCGTTTCAGGAATTCGTCGGTCTTGTCACTGTTTGAAAGGTCGGCAGAGATCACAACCATATTGGGAACCTGCTTAACGAAGGCAGCCAGGACATCTCCTGAAGCCTGACGTGTAGAGGTGTTCTTTTTGTGCTCGATGGCAGCATAATCAACCTTCGGAGCATCTCCTGAGAGGTAAGATGCAAGTGTGGCGGCAAGTTCCGGGTTTTCAGCAGCCCATTGTTGTTCATTGGCTTTGGCTTTGGCAGCAGCTGCAACTTTTGCTTTTCTGGCGTCGTTGTAAACCTGCTTTACATCAGCAAAGAATTCAAACGGACTGTCAGGATTTCCTCCCAGGTTTTCAATCGTTTTCCGGATAGAAGCACCGGCTTTGCTTAAAGGTTGGCCGTGTGTTGAGATCTGGCTTTCGAATGAACTGCCGTCTTCTTTTACCGCACCTTTTCCCATCACGGTTTTTCCAATGATGATGGTGGGTCTTTCGGTTTCGGTTTGAGCCTTTTTCAATGCTTCGCGGATCTGGGCAACGTCGTTTCCATCGATGGTCATGACATTCCATCCCCATGCCTTGTACTTCATGGCCGTGTCTTCGCTGGTCACAACCTTGGTTGCTGAAGAAAGCTGAATGTCGTTGGAGTCATAGAACATGATCAGATTGCTCAATCCCAGATGGCCGGCCAGACGACCTGCTCCCTGTGAAATTTCTTCCTGTATTCCACCGTCTGAAATATAGGCATATGTTTTATGGGTAGACCATTCTCCAAAGCGGGTAGCAAGATAGCGTTCTGCGATTGCTGCTCCAACGGCCATGGTGTGGCCCATTCCTAACGGACCCGATGTATTTTCAATTCCACGGCTTATATTCCTTTCCGGATGTCCCGGTGTGTTGCTGTGCCACTGGCGGAAATTTTGAAGGTCTTCGAGGGTGAAGAAATCAAATAATGAAAGTGTAGAGTAGAGCAGTGGGGACATGTGGCCCGGATCCAGGAAGAACCGGTCACGGAATGGCCAACTCATATCAGTGGGGTCAAACCTGAGAAATTCAGTAAACAGAACATGCATGAATTCAGCACCACCCATCGCACCACCCGGATGACCTGATTTTGATTTTTCAACCATAGCGGCAGACAATACGCGAATATTATCAGCTGCCTTAACATCAATACTTTTTGAATTAGTTGTCATATTTCTTGTGTAAATTATACTAGGTACTTTAGTTTTATTTGGGTGCAAATTTAGTGTTTTTCCACTTAGAAAAAATAAAGTAGATCGATAACTATCAGATTAAGGTATAAATATAAAAAAGGCATCCTTTAAATGACTGGCTGAGGTATCAAAAAGGCCAATATTTAAAGGATGCCCCTTATTTATTTGCTATAAATCCTATTTAGCAGAAAATTTATAGATTGTCGTTTGGGTATATTTTTCACCTTTCTTTAACTCTGTTGATGGGAAAGCAGGTTGATTTGGTGAATCGGGATATTTCTGGGCTTCAAGTGCAAATCCTGTTCTGAAGTCATATTTGGTATTACCCTTGCCGCCATCTTTGCCGTTCAGGAAGTTACCGCTATAAAACTGCAAGCCGGGCTCCGTGGTGTATACTTCCAGGATACGTCCCGATTCAGGTTCATAAACTCTTGCAGCACAGGTGCTGATCGAGCCTTTGGTGTTCAAAACGTAGTTGTGGTCATATCCTTTACCCTTGACCAACTGCTCATATTTATCGTTGATGCGTTTTCCGATTGCAATTGGCTTGGTGAAATCCATGACCGTACCTGCTACCGGACGAATCTCTCCGGTTGGTATCAGGGTGCTGTCTACCGGAGTGAAGCCATCGGCATTGATCATCATCTCATGTGACAGGATGTCTCCATTTCCGGCACCACGCAGGTTGAAGATGGCATGGTTGGTGAGGTTGCAAACGGTGTTTTGATCACAGGTTGCTTCATAGTCGATCTTTAAGGCATTGTCTGCAGTCCAGGTGTAGATAACCGTAAC
>JAUZOX010000138.1 GCA_030706265.1 Bacteroidota bacterium
AAAACAAATATTCCCCAGTGAGATAAAGTAGTCGATTTCATTTTTCACATTGACCAGCGAAGGCAGGATCGGGAAAATGGGTTTCCGCGAACTCTTTATCTTGTCACTCAAAACCTTATACACCTCGAAAACCGGAAATAGTCCCGGGCTTCCAAAGATGACGGCCATCCCGTCGATAGTATCAAAGTCCCGTTCACAGGTATCGATGATTTCTCCAAGCTGTTCTGCCGTTCCGGTAGCTAAGAAGTCGATGGGATTGGAGACAGAAGATCCCGGGAAAAGCTTTGCAAGGAGTTCTGGACTTTTCAATGGGGGAATGTTCATTCCGCCCTCTGAAAGTACATCGGTCAGCATGACTGCCGGCCCCCCCGCATGGGTAATGATGGCAATGTTTTTTCCCTTTAGCTCCGGGTGCATGAAGATAGATGCAACCGTGGTCAACTCTTCCCGGCCATAGCAACGAACGATGCCGGCCTTACGGAAAAGGGCATCTACGGCCGTATCGCTGCTGGCCAGCGCACCGGTATGGGATGAAGCCGCTTTGATGCCTTCGGGAGAACTCCCTGCCTTAACGGCTGCAATCTTACATCCTTTCCGGATAAGGGAAGAAGTATGCTTCAGTAGTTTATGCGGATCGCTGATATGTTCGATATAAAGCAGTTTCACCCTGGAACTGGCCTGCGAATCAAATGAGTTGTCGAGATATTCCAGTACGTCTTCAACCCCAAGTTGTGCACTGTTTCCAACCGAATAAACGCTTGAAAAGGTAAGCCCCTTGAGTACCCCCGACTCGATGATAAAGACCGCTGTGGCACCCGAGCCGGAAATAAAATCGACCCCTTTGGTGTCAAGTTTGGGAATGGGGGTGGTAAAAGTCCCGGTATAATTTGAATTCATGACACCTATGCAATTGGGCCCGATCAGGCAGCTCCCCGTCTCATTGATGGTGTCAACAATTTGCCGTTCTAACGCCGCCCCTTCTTCACTCTCTTCGTGAAAACCCGCAGAGAAGATGATAAAAGCCTTAGTCCCTTTTTGACGGGCCAGTAGCTCAACGGTGGCAGGACAATATTTAGCGGCTATTGCCAAGATTGCCAAATCCACCTGAGGCAGATCAGAAGGATTTTGAAAACATTTTACACCCTGAACCTCGGTCTCTTTAGGATTGGTAACATATAACCGCCCATCAAAATGATGATCCAGCAAGTTTTTCAGGACCTTTCCACCCGGTTTGGTGGTATCATTGGAACCGCCGATTACAACGATGCTGCCGGGAGCAATCAATTGGGATGTGATCATGTATAAGCTGATTCAAATTTCCTGCAAAATTAATTAAAATACTGTTAAAGAATCAATCAGAAAAAAACAACCTGAATATTTATACCCCATTTACTGAAATAAATTTATTAACAACAAGCAAAAGTCGTATTAGTCTTAATATTGCGAAAACATAAGGAGCGTAAATCAGAAACAAAAAATTTCATCTATGCATCACCCGAAAATAAGTTTCGACCAATCTTTCAACTATTGGAACTTTTAAATAAAAACAGCGTCAAAGAAAAGGATCATAATACAAAATCGAACTCCATCAATTTTTCGAATGCCCAATTAAACCTTCAAAACGGCGATAGAGTTCTCCTGCTTTTCCGCCGGGTTCCGGTTCAAATTATCCAGGTCGTTAAATTTGAGACTGCTTATACCTTTGAAACCAGACCCTTTTTCATTTTTTCCATACCAAAGGATTTAAGTCAAAAATCATATTTTTTAAAATTTTAATACCCAATAATAATGTATTTTTTAATAAATTCGCAATATCTATTTTATTACTTATCAATATAATACAATTAATTTTTCCATTTTATATTAATAATTAATAATACTAAAACCGATTCTCCGGTTGACTGTTTTCGGAAAATGAAAAACCCGTGGCAAACCTCCCTTAAGAAAGAAAGATCCTTCCCGGATCCTCCGCCTTTTCCAGGTCCAATCCATGCCCAACTTATGCCTCCAACCCGGAGCATATCCGGTACATATCCGGTACATATCCGGTGTTAACCGTATAGCTGTATTCGGATATGCTCCGGATATGTATCGGATATGCCCCTGACAAGTTATGCCAGCGGGGCATCTGTCGGGCTCATAAAAGCCATTGAAAAGGCAGAGAATCCGTGAATCTTATCATCTGATAAAGTGATTTTTAAATAGCGATTGGAAAAACATACAGAAATGCCGGACAGCATTTTTCCGAATGCCCAATATAGGGTGCCGTAACCTTTACATTGACAAGATCCGTAAGCCGGAGGCTCATTTGAAATTACCCTAATGTTCATAAACAAACAGGAACGAAACCGAAAAGGTAGAGTGTGACAATGGTGCCCAGCTCTGAATAGAAAACACTCAGTGTAGAATATTAAGAATCAATGTAAAAGCTTCCAACGCCAGGCATAAAAGTAGCTTCCTTATACGTCACGTCTTGGAAATATGTCACTTATCCATCAGCCCCAAACTGCTAACGGGTAGCCGTAAGGCCCCCACTACAAAATTAAGTTTCGCATTGAAAACCGACCCGTTATGCTGCCTTTCCCCACCCAATGCGCAACTCGATACAATGACTGCTCAAATGCAGGAAGATACCTCAAAACAGGGTGCTTTGAAGGCAGAGTTTACCGGAAAGCTGGAAATAAACCGGTTCTATTCGTTTACCAGTACATACCTGATTTCGCAGGCTGTTCCATCGCTTTTGGGATTCTTCTCAGCGCTCAGCCGGAGTTGGAGTGTGTGCCGACCCGATTTCAGTTCATCGGCCAGCATCAGGAACCAGGGCAAATGCAGTGTCTTGCTCCATTGGGTGAATAAATCCTTCTTCTCCCATGCAGCTCCGTCAATGCTGTATTCCAGAATGCCGGCATCGTGTCCTGAAACAACGGCAACGCCAATCGCATTTCCTTTAAAAGGAATACGCAGGATCTTTCCTGGAACCTCACAAACAGCCATGGGCACATGCACATAGTTGGGACGGGTGCCTTCCTTATCCGCTGGGGTCCAATTCTGAACCGTTTTCCAACCGTCATTCATTTTAAGATCATTGGCCGAAAGCATTTTGGCTTTAAAATAAGAATTGGGATCAATCGGTTCCGCCGGTTTATTGGGTACAACCTGATCAGTTAATTTGATTCCTGTATATTCATGATCCAGGAAGACCTTCATGGAGTTAAAATAAACGACCTGTCCATAGGGAGATGGATGCAAATTCTTGAAATCCTGTTCCCATGTGAATTCTCCCGCATTGATCCTGTCGGTCACCTCCCTGGCAAGGTTGATTACGGGAATGTTATAATAAGATGCAACCTTATCGTGGTTTAAGATTTCATTGGGAACCTTCCCGGAGTTGTAATCATTGATTTTATCGGGATCCACGAAATACATGATGACGATATCCATATTGGGATTGCTCTTGCGCGCCTGACGTACAATGCCTTCCATTGAACGGATCTGTTCATTGTCCTTGTGCCCGTTTGCCCTGTCGTTTACGGCAGCCTCCTCAAAGAGCAGGTCGACAGGCCCTTTTGACAATACATCCTGCTGAATCCGGAAAGTACCGGGCAGTGACCCCAGGGATGGTACCCCAGCAGCGATAAATTCGAATTTGGTTTCGGGAAAACGTTTGGTCAGATAACTGCATACCGAATCCCGCCATCCGGGATTAAAGGTGATGGAACCTCCCAGAAATGCAACCCTTCCTTTCTTTTCTTTCTCAAACTTTAGATAACTGTTTTTCAGGTTCGTTCTATAAATATGATAATCAGCAGGGTTGAGTTTAGGTTTCAAAACGGGGGTATTGGCTTCGACAAAGTTGGCAACGTAACGGGGGGTTTCAATCGGGAAATGATGTCCTTCCAGTTCCTGTTTTCCCCGGGTACAGGGAACAACGGTTGCGATACCGCCCAGTTTTACATAGCGGTCTACCAGCACATAAGTGTTTTCAGCGGGAGGGGCATAGGCATCGTTAAGGCCGATCATATGTAGCACCGGCACCTTTGCTTTGGCCAGATTATCAAGGCTATCGACGGGATTATTCCGGTAAGCCTTTGCTTCGGCATCGTCTTTAAAACCGTATGCCGTTTTTAAAAGCGTCCAGTCACTGGGGCTGCCCTTTCCGGTTCCAAATCCGGCTGGCCAGCTTTTGAAGTCACAAACGGGAGCCTCCCCATAAATACAGCTTATGCGCCAGGGGTATTTCTTGGCGAAATTATAGACGTATAATCCACCACGGCTGATGCCTTCGAGAGCAACCTTTTCACTGAATTTGTATGCGCCGGTCAGATAGGTATAGTAATCATCCCACACCTTAACCGCCTTAGGACTTCCAAGGAGTTCATCCGTATTGATATAGGTAACATAGAATCCTTCCGAAAGCAGAATGCTGTCAATTTCATAATGCCAGTCAGGGAAACGGGCATTCCATATCCAGGGTGAGCCTGCAGCAGGTTTAGCAGGACAAACGATGCGGCAGCTGCGTCCGTTGTATTCAAAGTCGTAACGGTCAAAGCCATGCCACTGGCTTTTCTTTCCTCCGAAAGGTCGGTTGGCCAATTGACCTTCCCTGCCCGTCAACGCCTTGTAAATCACTTGCGCCATCCTTCCTGCACCCGTTGCATCGGGGTGAATGCCATCCGGAAAATGATCCTTTAATTCCAGTAAAGGAGTCGTCAGATCGATACAGGGCAGGGTTTCTTCCCGGGCTATTTTTCGGACTAAAGGATTGATCTCATTTTTCAAGACCTCATTGGTGATGCCATACTTATCCGAAAACGAAGGTGCTGTCTGGCAAAGCACGATGACAGGATGCGAAGGCAATGCCTTAAATGTATGGATCAGATTCAAATAATCGGTTTCAAACTCCTCTTTGTGTTTCCAGTTCTGCGGTTTGCTGTCGTTGGTACCCAGTTTGATGATCACAACGTCGGGCTGCCAGGAGATGACGGTATTATAATTCGTTTGATTGATGTATGGCCTGTCACCCTTTGAAAGCAATGTGGCGCCACTGACGCCAAAGTTCCGGACGATCCATTTATCACCCAGCATAAAACCCAGTTGTGCGGGATAGGAATCTTTAGCCCGGTCCGCGATTCCGGAACCATAAGTGATGCTATTCCCGACGCAGGCAACTTTGATCGGTTGGGAATACCTGGCCTCATCAACAATCTGGGCATGAACATACGTTGAGGTGGCAATGAGGATCAGTAAAAAAAGACGAACAATTCTTTTCATGGAGTTTGGTAAAGTAATAGGATAGTAAAATTTTCCAGACAAAACTACGACTATTCACTTAACGAGACAAGCCTGGGGCAAAAAAGGAGAGCCCTTAAAAAAATAAGTAATGGGCAAAATAATTTCCGGATGGTTGAACGCTCGATTAGCTAATTAACTCTATTACATTTGTCTATAAAAAAACATCATTCAGAAAGCACGAACCCTAAAATGGAACCCTGAATTTTCAGAAGCAATTAATTTATGTTAAATCAGCCGCATGGACCTTCGCATGAAAGATTTTCTCCGATGTTTGTATTTTCATACACGTTTGTTTCATTTTTTATAAATAGATTTGAAAGTTCAACCTTTATAATAAACACATATCATTTAATTCTGTATTCCAAACTATTATGAAACTCAACATTCTCAGGAGCTGTATCCTTATCGTTCTTTTTTTCTCGTTGTCCAGCTGGGGTGAAAAAGGACATTATAAAATCAATTCATCGTGTACCCAGTCTTTCCCTCACAGGATCCGTAATCTGAAGACTTGGTCAGCCGCGCTTGCAGCTCATGCTTCCGACGCCGATAAAAGAAGAAGCCAGGATCCCTATGAAGCAAACCGGCATTACATCGATATCGACAACTATCCCGGTTTCACTGCAGACCACAAGATCATCGAAAACCGGGATTCTGCTTACCGGAACTACACCCGAAAATTCATTTACAAAAACGGGTCATTACCCTGGACAACCGATTCGACCTATCATGCCCTGGTTCAAAATTTCAGGGCAAAAGACTGGAGCCGGGCGATGTTGACCGCCGCGTACATGGGGCATTATATAGGCGACGGGCACATGCCCTTGCATCTGACCGCTAACTATGATGGCAAGTTTACTTCACAATCGGGCATCCATGACCGGTATGAATCCAAAATGATCAATCAGTATTACGATGAGATTACCTTTAACCGTTCAAGAGTCAAAAAGGTCAAAGACGTCAGATCGTACATTTTTAAATACATCTATAATAATTATCAATACAAGGATTCACTACTGGCAGCCGACAAAAAGGCTTATGCTGAAGCAGGTAACGAATATTCAAAGGCATACTATCAGCTTCTCTGGAAGAGCACGAAACATTTTACGGTTGCATTACTTGCCAATTCTTCCAGGTCTATGGCTGAACTGATTTACACTGCATGGATTGAAGCAGGGAAACCTAAGATACCCAAAAACCTGAACCCGGGTGAATAACAAATCGGATCATCTTGTACAAATCTTATATTCAATGAATAAATCATTTTTTCTTTCAATCGTATTCCTCTACTCCTTTTTGAGTGCATCGGTCCAATGCCTAGCACAAAACAGATGGAAGCTGGACGACAACGGATCTATCACCTGGAAAATCGATAACCGGATACCACACGATGACCATATTGAAATGAGTGGCAAAAAAGTTTCGGTAGTACTCAGATACGGAGTCAATGACCAGGGAGCCTTTACCCTGAGCAGAACTGTCGTCTGGCCCATGCTGCGAAGAATCCCCAATGTCACGCAGGCCAGTTTGATGAGGATCTTTAATTCCGACCTGATCAACCTGCTCATCATAAATGGCAAGCCATTTACCGCAGAAAAAGTAAATACCATCACCTTGAATGGATTGATGACCGTCAGCAGTACACTAACCCTGACCAATAAAA
>JAUZOX010000139.1 GCA_030706265.1 Bacteroidota bacterium
CTGTGATGCGAAGTATAAATGAGTCCCCAAACAATTAATCCGATCAGGATCAAGAAATAAAATATAATTCCGGAGTTGAAAGGCAGGCCAATACCATTGACCAAAAGCAATTCAAACTTGCCTGCCATTTGAGGTACCCCCGGAATAATGAGATACATCACCGTACCCAACAATACCAATGAAATTAAGAGTGTCAGTATGATCCCCCTGGGAGTAGATTTAAATTTCTTAAAGTAAAACACCAGTGCCAATGCAGGGATGGTAAGGATATTCAACAAATGTACCCCGATCGATAAACCGATTACAAATGCAATCAAAAGAATCCACCGGTAATGGTATGGTTTATCGGACTCCTCTTCCCACCGCAGGATAGCCCAAACGACGGCCGCCGTGCAACATAACGACATTCCAAACAGGTTCGCCTCAACAGCCGAAAACCAGAATGAATCGCTGAAGGTAAAGGCCATAGACCCCACAAAACCCGCTGCAATTATCCCCCACATTTGACCGGTGGTCATTTCTTCCTTGATATCAATCACCTTTAGGGCCAGCCTTGTGATGATCCAGAACAGGAATAAGATGGTAAAACTACTGCTTAAGGCCAGCATGGAATTCACCATCACGGCAACCTTTGCAGTGTTGCCCATTGCAAATAATGAGAATAACCTGCCTATCATCCCGAATGTAGGTGCTCCCGGCGGGTGCCCGATCTGCAGCTTGTAGGCCGTTGATATATGTTCACCCGGGTCCCACCAGCTGACTGTAGGTTCGATGGTGAGGAAATAAACAATTGTTGCGATTGCAAAGACAATCCAACCGACAATGTTATTTAATTTTTTGAACTGCATCTTTGATGTGGTTTTTTTTGCAAAAATAACTTCTAATCGAATATAAGCATAATAAATGAAACAGATTTTCAGATAATTTGATAAAGTAACATGAAAATTAGATATCTGTGAAATGTTTAAGCTTATTTTTGTTGAACATAGGTAGATTTTTTTTGTTAAGACTGATTAATCATATTAAACAGTTTTCATCCGAAAATAATAATTTGTATTAAAATGGTCGGATGGAACTCGCATGGATAATTTTCATCGGTGTTTGTAATTTCTAAACATGCTCGTTTCATCACGACCAATCTTAAAATAGGCCATTTTTCTTTTTCAAAATAAACATTATAACAGTAATGACAATTGATAGAGCAGTTTTAGTTTTGGTTGAATCATAGAAAAACAGGTTAAATCAAAATAAGATCAACATGAAAAAAGTTGCATTAATTACGGGTTCATACAAAGGTATTGGTTTTGAGACTGCAAAGCAGTTAGGTCAAAATGAGTTTATCGTAATCGTATCTGCAAGAAAAGGTAAAAGGGCGGACGAAGCTGCCGAAAGACTAAAAGCCGAGGGCATCGAAGCCTTTAGTGTGAAATTAGATATTACGGACGAAAAGGAAGTCGATAAGGCCTGCAAATACATTGCTGAGAAATTCGGGAAGCTGGATGTTCTGGTCAACAATGCGGGTATCCAGTTGGACAACGATTCTCCCAATGTTCCGAACAGCGTGGAAACGGTATCGCATAAGATCCTGAAAGAAACCTTTGAAAGCAACTTCTTTGGCGTTGTGGGTCTAACTCAAAAACTGCTTCCCTTAATTGTCAAATCCGAACAAGGACGGATCGTAAACGTATCCAGCATCATGGGATCTTTGACCATGCATGCCGATAAGACCTCACCCATCTTCAATCTGAAACCTTTTGCATATGATGCTTCAAAAACAGCTTTAAACCAGTTCACCGTTCATCTGGCTGCAGCCCTTGACAACACGAAAGTAAAAGTAAACTCGGCACATCCGGGGTGGGTCAAGACCGACCTGGGCGGTGAAAACGCCCCCATGACCGTTGAAGATGGAGCCAAATCCATTGTCGAACTTTGCATGATAGATGAAAACGGACCCAACGGAGGATTTTTCCACATGGGAAAACCGCTTCCATGGTAATGAACTCTTTTAACCAAAAACAGACAGCGGCACAGGAATTTGCGCCGCTGTCTGCTTCATAACACATCAACTGAATATCACCAATTTATTCACCAACAAAGACTTCGTCAAATCCATCCATCACCTCCTGCCGCAGAAAAAGCGTATCATTCCTGACCACAAAGCTTGATCTGATTAAATTATCAGCTTTAATCATTTCATGTTCCTTATTATCAAATATGGATATTTCTTTAAAGAGTGAATATGGATTGGAGGAAACCAAAATCCTGTTTTTGTCGTATACCCGGTACAGGCTGTCTTTGGTAAATTCAACCCAATAGGTATATCCTAATGTCTGTGGAGTCTGATGGACTCCGGCCAGGCCACCGGTAGTGCTGACCCATTCCCATCTCCCAACAAGACCGGTATTCATACTGTGCTCCGCATTTTCCTTTTGACACCCCCAAAAAAATGACAGGAAAATGGATAAAATGGGGAATACTTTTGATTTCATATTTAAATAATTTGTATTAAATAGGTTGTATGGAACTCGCACAGATAATTTCATGGGTATTTATGCTTTTCAAACATGCCCGCCTCACCCTGTATAGATAGGATGATGCAAATTTGGTACCAATGGTTGCATCGGACCTATTCATTCCTGCTCAACCTTTTTTAAAAGCCTCATGACGGCATTCTTTTTATCTGATAATTTATTTTTTCACCCATCATACTGGTTTTAAAATCGTCAAAAACAATTGCTGAATCGCTGTATTACAGTCATTTAAAAATATTTCAATAATAACTAATATTTTAGTTGCAAAACGCATTTTATAGTTGTATATTTGTAATGCAATTAACCTTAAAAAGTATTTAAACGCACCATGGCAACTAAATTCAAGGAACTTACAAAAGCCGAAGAACAACTCATGCAGATCTTGTGGGAAAAGAAAAAAGCATTTGTAAACGATTTACTCGAAGTGCTGCCTGATCCCAAACCGGCATACAATACCGTATCGACGATAGTTCGAATCCTGGAAAAGAAAGGATTTGTTAACCACAAGGCCTACGGCAATACACACCAGTATTATCCGGTTGTCAGTAAAAAAGCATATACTAAGGCGACTTTTAAGTCCCTTTTAAACGGATATTTCAGTAATTCATTCGAACAGATGGTATCCTTTTTCGCTAAAGAAGAAAAACTCAGCCTATCTGAAATGGAAGAGATCAAACGCATTATGGACGAAGAAATTCAAAAACTTAAAAGCTGACCATCATGAACGAATCATTGTTTTACGGCCTTAAGACCATTCTTGCAGCGGGAGCATTTATACTCATCTACCGCTTGTTTGTCCGCAATTCCAATGCCTACAGCTGGAACCGGTTTTACCTGTTGTCGACAATGATGTTCTCTGTTTGCCTCCCCTTTATCGACATCTCAAGCTGGTTTGTCACCCACAAGCCAATCATCTTATATGCATCCTTAATTGACTTTGCCAAAACCATTACCATCATTCAGGACCAATCGGTTCAAAAAAGTTTCAACACGGCAGATGTGATCATGACCGTGTACGGGGTCATCACCCTATTGCTGTTCATGCGCTTTGGATGGAGCCTTCTGCGGATCATGAAACTCTCGTTGAATAAGGATTGCCAAAGAATAGGCAACCTGAAGCTTTTCCCCATTCAACTTAAAAGCACCTTCTCCTTCTTCAATTGCATCTTCATCCAACCTGAACATTGGAAAAAACCAACCTTTGATTATATCATCCAACACGAACAGGCACACGCAAAACAACTCCATACCCTCGACAATCTATTGACCGAAATCATCCTTGCATTTGGTTGGTTCAATCCATTCTATTACGTCTACCGGCGAGACCTGCACCTGCTGCATGAATGCCAGGCCGACCAACAGGTGATCAACAGCGGCTATGATAAGACGACTTATCATCAGCTGCTCCTTAATGAAGTTTCCGGAAACTTAACATATCTCATTGTTAACCAGTTCAGTTATTCACTCATTAAACGACGATTTAAAATGATTTCGAAAAACCAACAATCCCGACTGGCCGGATTTAGAATCCTGCTGGCAATCCCAACAGCATTTGTATTAATGGCATTATTTTCGTTTACAAGCCTGGATAATGCCAAGACACTAATAAACACCAATATTCTGGAAAAAGTCACCTCTTCTTTTGACAACCAGCAAAAACCCGTTGGCAATAAACAGGCTAAGAAAACAACGATTAAATTCGTTCCACCGCTAATCATTGGCGATAATGATTCCGTTTTAGCAAGCAAGTCTGTCTTTGACTCCCATTACCCAGGCGGTTATGCGGCCTGGATGGATCTTCAAAAGAAAAATATCAACACAAAACTTCTCACTCCAAAGGTAATGGGGGGTAAAATGTTTGAAGTGTATGTTAAGTTTACCGTTTCTGAAACAGGCGAAGTCGTCGATCCCAAAATATTCAGGGGAATGAATAAGACCTGCAATGATGAAGCCCTCAGAATAGTAAGCATGATGCCAAAATGGAAACCGATCATCAAAGACGGCAATCCTGTCCGCCTCAATTATGTCGTACCCATCAGGTATGAATTTAAGTTTGTTCCGCCGCAAGTCAAACCAGAGGTAAAGCCTTACAACGTAGTTGATCAAAATCCCGAATTTAAGGGTGGATATCACGCCTTGACAAAATACATTACTCAAAATATCCATTATCCCGATGCTGCCAAAAAATCAGGTATTCAGGGCACAGTATTTGTTCAGTTTGTAGTGGAGGAAACCGGAAAGATCACAAATGTTAAAGTTTTACGCGGCATTGACAAAGATTGCGACCGTGAAGCCGTGCGCGTAGCTGCGTCAATGCCGGACTGGATTCCGGGTAAATTAAAAGGAAAAACCGTTCCTGTTAGTTTCCAGATGCCGATTAAGTTTAAGCTTTCTGACAGTAAATAAACCAATTTGTGGACCAACGATTTATCCACTGATTTCAACCGGTCATATAAAAGAGATAAGGACTTATCTCTAATAAACATCAGGACAAATCAGTGGATAAATTTTTTATGCTGATAATGCGCAGCTTTATTTTTTCAATAATATTTTGATTCGGATATATATCCAGATAATTTAATATTATCTTTATTCATCAGTTTTCCCTATATAAAATAATAACCAACTATTGAAAAAAATAAATTATATTCAATAACTTATTAAAATATCATAGCCGGCATGATCAACTTCGAAGCGCTATATAAGCTCACTTATGGCATCTACCTCATTAGCTCCGGAAACAAAAGCAGAGGAAACGGATTCATTTCAAATACTTTTTTCCAGGTAACTTCAGAACCTCCCCGGTTCGCATCGTGCTGCAACAAGGACAACTATACTGCCGAAGTGATTCAAAAGTCAGGAGCTTATGCGGTTAGCGTGATTCCACAAGATATTCCGGCCGATATCATTTCCCGCTTTGGATACAAAAGCGGAAGGGATTTTGACAAGCTGGAGGGGATGGAGTTGGCATATGGAGAGACCGGTGTGCCCATTGTGTTGAATGAGGCCATTGCTTATCTTGAATGCCGGGTCATTCAAACCATTGATGTAGGGACCCATTTGATGTTTATCGGGGAACTTGTTCAGGCCGAACTGTTGGATAACACCAGGGAACCCTTAACCTATTTGTACTACCGCCAGGTTAGAAAGGCATTTGCTCCTAAAAATGCCCCGACTTATATCGACAAATCAAAACTTGAGTCCACGGAGCCAAAGATAAAAGCAGCGAGGTATCAATGTACCGCCTGCGGATATATTTATGACGACGCCGTAGAAGAAATCAAGTTTGCAGACCTTCCGGATGACTGGACTTGTCCCAATTGTGGCACTGCAAAAGAAGACTTTATCGAAATATAAACTTTAAATACAATTATCATGACAAAATCATTGAAAGGCACAAAAACAGAACAAAATCTGTTAAAAGCATTTGCTGGTGAATCACAAGCACGCAACCGTTATGAATTTTTTTCAAAAGCCGCCAAAAAAGAGGGCTTTGAGCAGATAGCGGCCTTTTTTCAGGAAACTGCAAACCAGGAAAAAGAACACGCAAAACGCTTCTTCTCCTTCCTGGAAGGGGGAATGGTGGAAATAACGGTATCATATCCGGCAGGAATCATCGGTACTACCAAGGAAAATCTGAAAGCTGCCACCGAAGGTGAACATGAAGAATGGGAAGACCTCTATCCTGCATTTTCAGCCATTGCCAAGGAAGAAGGGTTTATGGAAATAGCAACGGCCTTTAAAATGATTGCTAAAGTTGAAGCTGAGCACGAACGTCGCTACCTGAAGCTGTTGCAAAATATCTCTGAAGACAAAGTGTTTGTAAAAGAAGGAAAAGTTTGGTGGCAATGCATGAATTGCGGCTATGTTTACGAGTCGGAAAAAGCGCTCGAGAACTGCCCGGCCTGCTTGCATCCCAAAGCTTATATGCAGCTTAGGCAAGAAAACTATTAAGAATTCAAGGTCGCATGATATCATCTATTGCGACAGTCTTTAAAAAATCAGAGGGTGTCTCAAAGGTTCGTGGCACCCTCTTTGTCTTATTTATTGGTTATAACGAATCTGACCATTTGCCAAAAACATCAGCCTTGCTGTGTCAAGAACTACCCCACTTTTTTCTTCAGCGCTTTTAATATTTTGAGAATGGTTCCGTCTTCAAAGTTGCTGACCAAAAAGCCCTCATCAAATTCATCTGCCATGATAGTCATGATCAGGAGCTTACAGAGGGTAATTATTTTCTGTCTGCCAAAGTTCTCAGGATCACAAAGGATATCATCTCCCTCCTCCCATTCTACCCAGTTCCATCCGGGAACAAGATCAAGGCTGATGACCACATCAATAAAATCGCCTACTATTTCGGCGGGTTGAAAATATAATGCTCCTTCGCCCCCA
>JAUZOX010000014.1 GCA_030706265.1 Bacteroidota bacterium
AGGCTGACCCATAACGATGGCACTAACACGCCTGACTTTTCGACCGGGTTCAATTATTTCATCAATAACTTTTCGAGTGCAACGACCCCCAAACAGGTTACCCTATGCGATGCCGATGGAAAGCTCATCAGGACGCTTGAAAACAATAAAACACTGATTGACAAGCTGGCTGATTATAAATATAAGGAAAAGGAGTTCTTTACGTTTACGACTTCAATGGGAATAACCCTGAACGGATGGATGATCCGCCCTGCCGATTTCGACCCCGCCAAAAAATATCCGGTGTTGATGACACAATATAGTGGACCTAATTCACAACAGGTTCTCGACAGCTGGAGCATGGGCTGGAATGAATACCTGGCACAACAGGGATATAT
Source organism: Bacteroidota bacterium (assembly GCA_030706265.1). Lineage (GTDB taxonomy): Bacteria > Bacteroidota > Bacteroidia > Bacteroidales > Cfx3-03 > Cfx3-03. The sequence continues at coordinate 378 of JAUZOX010000014.1, forward strand.
AGTGGCCTGTGTCGATCCCAGAGGTACCGGCGCGAGAGGTGAAGAGTTCAGAAAAATGACTTACTTGCAGCTTGGAAAATACGAAACGCAGGATCAGATTGAAGGAGCCCGCTATCTTGGGAGCCTCCCTTACGTTGACAAAGACCGAATAGGCATTTGGGGATGGAGCTTCGGCGGTTTTATTTCATGCTCCTGTATGGTTAAAGGCAACGGTGTATTTAAAGCGGGCATCGCTGTGGCTCCGGTCACCAACTGGCGTTTCTACGACAACATTTATACTGAGCGTTACATGCAAACCCCGGCTGAGAACCCCAAAGGATATGACGACAACTCACCATTGACTTATGCTTCAGACCTTCAGGGAAAATTTCTAATATGTCATGGCACTGCCGATGATAACGTGCACACTCAAAACACTTATGAGTTTACAGAAAAGCTGGTTCAGGCCAACAAACAATTTGAGATGCAGCTTTACACCAACCGGAACCACAATATCCGGGGCGGCAATACTACAATGCATCTATACACCCGGATGACAGACTTTCTGAAAAAGAACCTTTAACAACGTTTGAACATTAGAGTTGACCTTCTGTTTTTGGCAAAGCAAGCTTATAGATACGCATGTTATCCCCAATAAGGATTCAAGGGCCAATAATGGCAGCCCTGCGAATTCGTTTATTCAAAATGTTCCATCATCAGAAGAAAAGATTCTAAGGATACCTATTTCTTATAATCCTTTTTTCAGGCGTTTCTTTTGCATCAAGCGACAATAAATGCCTGTCCCCGTTTCAAAAAAGTCTTCTACAGTCATGGGTATATGCCCTGACACCGGGGATGATATATTATCAGAAAAGCTTTTGATAAGTTTTTTTGAATCATTGCTACACCGGTAGTCATTAATGCCGGCCTGTAAGAGCGTTTCAACCATGAAACTCTCTGCAATCGGGTGAGAGGCGGTTAAAATAATCGCTTTGGCATTCGTGTATATTTGAGTAAATAAAAGAGCAGGCCTGTAGGACAACTTAAATATGCATCAAGTAATTTCAGACAAGGGTTCGTATAATTAAGCAGGGTTAAGTCGTATTCTTTTAATATATGAATAAACGGTATCAGATAGATTAAATTCATAATATCTTAAAGTCATTAAGAATCGCTTTTTTATTAAAAATAAGTTAAAATCCACATTTTTAAATCACTCTTCGATAACTTTTTCGAAAAACGATTGTTCAGATAAATAAAATATGTAATTTTGCCAGCCAAATTCAATTATTAATCTATTTAAAGAAAGAGAGTGTATTGTTATGATTATTGTTCCTGTTAAAGAAGGTGAAAGTATCGACAGATCTTTAAAGAAACTGAAGCGGAAATTTGAAAAAACCGGAGTAGTTAAAGAGTTGAGAGAACGTCAAAAATTCACTAAACCTTCGGTCAAAAATCGTGAAGCTCATTTAAAGGCTGTCTATATCCAGAAGCTTCAAATTAATGAGGAAATGTAATCAGGTAAAGGCGACTTTACTGGTTTGAGGGAAGAAAATTTTACCGGTTAAAGATTTTGAACTATCTTTAACCACTATAAAAAGGTAAATTTTTCTTCCTTTTTCTTTTAAAATGATATACAAATTCATCCAATATATTCGCGACGAGAAACGCTACTCGGAACACACCGTCGCTGCTTACGCCAGTGATCTGGCCCAATACCAACAATATCTTTCAACGGCCTATGAGAGCGCCGATCCTGCCATGGCCGACTTTCAGATGATCAGAAGCTGGATCGTACGGTTGAACCAGGACAAAATCTCCAATCGCAGCATCAACCGTAAATTATCCACCCTTAAATCATTTTACCGTTTTCTGATCAGGGAAGGCGTCGTGACAACAAATCCCCTTTCGAAAATCATCAACCCGAAGACGGCAAAAAGGCTGCCTGAATTTTTAGACAAATCGAAAACCGAATTTCTTTTCACCCAGGTGGAATTTGAAGATTCACCAGAGGGTCATCGTGATAAAACGATATTGGAACTTTTCTATGCAACCGGGATCCGGCAGGCGGAATTAAGGTCGCTGACATTGGATAGTCTCGACACGGAACGCATGACACTGAAAGTAAAGGGAAAAAGAAATAAAGAAAGGTTTATCCCGTTGGGGGAGCAAATTGTTCAACTTTTAACATTATTTATTGAAGAATATAGAACCTTAATGGTAAAACCAAACCAAAACAATTTTATATTTGTTACTAAGGATGGGGAGCCAATATCACCCCGCCTGGTTAACCGGATTGTACGAAAATACCTGGGATTGGTCTCAAGCAGGCAAAAACGCAGTCCTCACGTTCTTCGACATACTTTTGCGACCCACATGCTGGAAAACGGTGCCGATCTGAATGCGATCAAAGAGATCTTAGGGCACTCGAGTCTGGCTGCGACACAGGTATACACGCATAATACGATTGACCGATTAAAAATAATTTATAAACAGGCTCATCCAAAAGCCTAAAAAAGGAGGTCACTATGAAGATCAACATTAATGCGGTACATTTCAGAGCTGACAAGAAACTTGAAAGCTTTATTACCGACAAGGTTGAGAAATTAACAGTTCTGTTTGACGGTATTGTCAGCAGCGATGTAATGCTAAAGTTACTGAACACGGATACTCCGGAAAACAAAATTGCAGAAATCAGATTAGAAATCAGAGGAAATGACTTATTTGCAAAAAAACAATGCAAGACCTTCGAAGAAGCGACTGATACAGCAATAGAAGCGTTACGAAAACAGTTAGTTAAATACAAAGAAAAGCTAAAAGATTAAGTAAAAATAAAAAACATTAAATTTTTTAAATGGGGTATTTGGAATTCCAAAAATCCTTCTTACATTTGCAGTCCCTTTCACCAAAGGGACTGCTTTGTTGAAAAGCGAACGTGTTCGTTGAAAAACTTGAAAAAGTCTCAATAAATTTAAGCGCTGTGATAAAAAGATAGAAACTTTTGTCTACCTTTGCAGCTCAAAACAGCAGCGCCGGTGTAGCTCAGTTGGCCAGAGCAGCTGATTTGTAATCAGCTGGTCGGGGGTTCGAATCCCTCCACCGGCTCAGAAAAAAATTATGGGGGGTTACCAGAGCGGTCAAATGGGGCAGACTGTAAATCTGTTGGCTTAGCCTTCGGAAGTTCGAATCTTCCACCCCCCACAGCTTAACGCTGAAAAATGAATTCTTGCGGAAGTAGCTCATTTGGTAGAGCGATAGCCTTCCAAGCTATAGGTGGCGGGTTCGAGACCCGTCTTCCGCTCTTTATCAAAAGCCGTTGTAGCTCAGTGGTAGAGCACTTCCTTGGTAAGGAAGGGGTCACGAGTTCAACTCTCGTCAATGGCTCGAATTTTTATTGTTACAACGAAGTAAACATCTTAACACTCTATTAGATATGGCAAAGGAAAAATTTGAACGTACGAAAACGCACGTTAACGTAGGTACAATTGGTCACGTCGACCATGGTAAGACCACATTAACTGCCGCCATTACATTGTGTCTTGCTGAAAAGGGTTGGTCAGAATTCAGATCATTTGATTCAATTGACAACGCACCTGAAGAAAAAGAAAGAGGTATTACCATTAACACTGCACACATCGAATATGAGACTGCAACGCGTCACTATGCTCACGTAGATTGCCCGGGTCACGCCGACTACGTTAAGAACATGGTTACAGGTGCTGCTCAAATGGACGGTGCGATTTTGGTAGTTGCGGCTACTGATGGACCGATGCCCCAAACCCGTGAGCACATCTTGCTCGCACGCCAGGTTGGCGTACCCCGTTTAGTTGTATTCATGAACAAGGTTGACCTTGTTGATGATCCAGAACTACTCGAACTTGTAGAAATGGAAATTCGTGAACTGCTTACTTTCTACGGATTTGATGGTGATGCTACTCCAATCATCCAGGGTTCGGCTCTTGGTGGATTGAACAAAGAGCCCAAATGGGTTGAAAAGATTATCGAATTAATGGCTGCAGTGGATTCCTGGATTCCTGAACCAGTCCGTGAGATGGACAAGCCTTTCCTTATGCCAGTTGAAGATGTATTCTCAATCACAGGTCGTGGTACTGTTGCTACTGGCCGTATTGAAACCGGTGTTATTCATACAAGTGATCCTGTAGAAATCATTGGTATGGGTGCTGAAAAGCTGAAATCAGTTGTAACAGGAGTTGAAATGTTCCGTAAGATCCTTGATGAAGGTGAAGCTGGTGACAATGCTGGTCTGTTACTCCGTGGTATTGACAAAGAAGATATCCGTCGTGGTATGGTAATTATCAAACCGGGTTCAGTGACTCCTCATGCACACTTCAAAGCATCTGTTGTGATCCTGAAGAAAGAAGAAGGTGGCCGTCATACTCCGTTCCACAACAAGTATCGTCCCCAGTTCTACTTCCGTACCACTGACGTTACCGGTGAGATCATTCTTCCAGAAGGAATCGAAATGGTAATGCCGGGTGATAACCTCGAAATTGAAGTTCAATTGATTCAACCTATTGCTATGACCAAGAACCTCCGTTTCGCTATCCGTGAAGGTGGACGTACCGTTGGTGCAGGTCAGGTAACAGAAATTCTGGACTAATACAAAAATATAATAATACATTGAAGGTGGAGGCATCGTAAAGATGCCTTTATCTTCTTTACACGGGAGTAGCTCAATTGGTAGAGTAGTGGTCTCCAAAACCATTGGTTGAGGGTTCGATCCCTTCCTCCCGTGCCAAATATTAGATCAATATGGCTAACAAGATTAAAGAATACATCCTTGAAAGCTCTGAAGAGCTGTTGAAGAAAACGTCGTGGCCAAGCTGGAACGATCTTCAATCAAGCGCTATTGTGGTATCCATTGCTTCCCTATTAATCGCAGCTGTGGTTTATTTGATGGATATTTCATTTCAACAGATATTACGCATATTCTACACGTTACATTAATATCTGCAACCAGAATAAATTCAGATCTAATATTGTATTATTTGATCGGGTAGTACTTCTAAACTGTCAATCAGCATCATGAGCGATATAAGTAAAAAATGGTATGTTATTCGCGCCGTTAGTGGTAACGAGAAGAAAGTGAAACAATATATCGAAAGTGAAATTAATCGCTTAGGGTTGATAGATTTTGTCTCACAAGTACTCATTCCTACTGAAAAGGTGTATCAAATCAGAAAAGGGAAAAAAATCAGCAAAGAACGGAACTATTTTCCGGGCTATGTGTTGATAGAAGCTCAGCTTACTGGTGAGATACCCCACATCATTAAGAATGTTCCCGGAGTTTTGGGCTTTCTCGGATCACAGGGCGATCCTGTACCCTTGCGCCAGTCTGAAGTGAACCGCATTCTTGGTAAGGTTGATGAATTAGCTGAACAAGGTGAGGAGATGACTGTGCCGTTTATGATTGGTGAATCGGTTACCGTTATCGACGGGCCGTTTAACAGTTTCAGCGGGGTAATCGAAGAGATTAACGAAGAGAAGAAAAAGCTCAAAGTCATGGTCAAAATCTTTGGCCGTAAGACTCCCGTGGAACTGAGCTTTATGCAGGTAGAGAAAGAATAACTCCGGTTAATTTAATACGAATTCTCAAATTTCTTAACACTTAAGTTTAAGACTACAATGGCAAAAGAAGTAACTGGATTAGTTAAACTTCAGATCAAAGGAGGGGCAGCCAATCCTTCACCACCGGTTGGACCAGCACTTGGTTCAAAAGGGGTAAACATCATGGAGTTTTGCAAACAGTTTAATGCTCGTACACAGGATTCAGCGGGTAAAGTACTCCCTGTAATCATCACCGTGTATAAGGATAAAACGTTTGATTTCATCGTTAAGACTCCTCCGGTAGCTATTCAACTATTAGAAGCATCCAAGCTGAAAAGTGGCTCTGCAGAACCCAACAGGAAAAAAGTGGGTTCGGTAACCTGGGATCAGGTTAAAACCATCGCAGAATCCAAAATGACAGACTTGAATTGTTTCACAGTTGATTCGGCTATGCAAATGGTTGCCGGAACAGCCCGCAGTATGGGTATCACCGTTACTGGTTCTTTCCCCGTTGTTGGAGAATAATTCGTTATTTCGGACAAAGCGAAAAAGAATCAATAAACATTAACAATTTAAAAGGAACATGGCTAAACTTACAAAAAAAAGAAAAGAGGTTTTAGCAAAATACGACAAGAACGCATTTTACGCACTTGATGACGCCATCAAAGTTGTGAAAGATATTACCACAACTAAATTCGATGCATCTGTTGATATAGATGTTCGCTTAGGGGTCGACCCCCGTAAGGCCAATCAAATGGTAAGAGGTATCGTTACCCTTCCTCATGGAACTGGTAAAGTGACACGCGTACTCGTACTTTGCACCCCCGACAAGGAGGAGGAAGCCAGAGCTGCAGGAGCTGATTACGTTGGACTGGACGAATACATCGCCAAAATCAAGGAAGGATGGACGGACATCGACGTCGTAATCACCATGCCCAGCGTTATGCCTAAAGTTGGTGCTCTCGGAAGAATATTAGGTCCCCGTGGCTTAATGCCAAACCCAAAGACAGGAACCGTTACCATGGAAATTGGTAAAGCCGTAAACGAAGTTAAAGCAGGTAAAATTGACTTTAAAGTCGACAAATTCGGTATTATTCATACCTCCGTTGGAAAAGTTTCATTTGAAGCCAACCAGCTTGCAGACAACATCAGGGAAATTCTCCACACGATTGTCAAGCTGAAACCTTCATCATCAAAGGGTACTTATGTAAAGAGCGTATTCATCTCGAGCACTATGAGCCCGGGCGTACGCGTAGAACAAAAATCTGCTGCAGTTAACGCCTGAAAAGGTCTCTGGTTAATTTGATCGATTGAAACTATGAATAAAAAAGAGAAAAATCAACTTATCGATACCCTCACAGAGCAGATAAGCACGAACAAATATCTCTACATCACGGATATTGCAAACATGGATGTTGCAAATACCAGTAAACTCCGAAGACTCTGTTTTAAGAGGGGTGTAAAGATGGTCGTCGTTAAAAATGCCCTGTTGCAGAAAGCGATGGAACGCTCAGGTAAGAATTTTGATGGATTATACGGTGTATTGAAGGGTCATACTTCAATTATGTTTTCCGAACAGGCAAATACACCCGCCAAACTCATCAAAGAATTCCGTAAAACCAATGCGGTTCCCGTTTTAAAAGGTGCTTACGTAGAAGAGTCTGTATTCGTTGGCGACAAACAACTTGATGCACTTTGCAGCCTCAAGACCAAAAACGAACTCATTGCAGACATTATTGCATTGTTACAATCTCCTGCTAAGAATGTTGTTTCAGCATTGCAGTCAGGCGGACATACAATCACAGGCGTATTGAAGACCTTATCAGAAAAACCTGAATAGGACTCGCTTTATTCCAAAAAAAAATTCAATTATTTTTTATCATCTCAAGTAAAAACAATTTAAAACCAATAATACAATGGCAGATTTGAAAACTTTTGCAGAACAGTTAGTCAATTTAACCGTTAAGGAAGTAAATGAATTAGCTAAAATCTTAAAAGATGAGTACGGTATCGAACCCGCTGCAGCTGCTGCAGTAGCTGTTGCAGGTCCTGTTGCTGACGCTGTTGCCGCTGTCGAAGAAAAAACTAATTTCGATGTTATTCTCAAGAATGCCGGTGCTCAGAAACTTCAAGTGGTTAAACTTGTTAAAGAACTTACCAGTCTTGGTCTGAAAGAAGCAAAAGAACTTGTTGATTCGGCACCTAAGACCCTCAAAGAAGGTATCTCCAAAGATGAAGCTGAAGGTTTGAAAAAACATCTTGAAGAAGTAGGTGCAGAGGTTGAGATAAAGTAAGTTAATGACAATAAGTACAATTAAAACATACTAAATCAGACGCCAGACTCTTGTAAAACAGGAGCCTGGACGTCTGTTTTTTTCCGGTTACTGCCGGTTTCTTTGGTTTTACCGGTTTTGGTTGTTCCTTTCTTATTTTTTTAACTTAAAACATTAAAACCTTGGCTTCAATTGATTCAGGAAGAATTAGCTTCTCATCCACCAAAATCAAGGCAGACTATCCCGATTTCCTTGAAATTCAGTTAAAATCTTTTCAGGATTTTTTCCAATTGGAAACCAATCCTGAAAATCGCATGAATGAGGGATTGTTTAAAGTGTTTGCCGAAAATTTCCCAATTACGGATGCGAGAAACAACTTTGTATTAGAATTCCTCGATTATTATATTGATCCTCCGCGCTACTCAATCGAGGAGTGCATCGAACGTGGTCTTACTTACAGCGTGCCTTTAAAAGCAAAACTAAAGCTGTATTGCACGGATCCGGAACATGAGGATTTCGAAACCATTATTCAGGATGTTTATCTGGGGATGATTCCCTATATGACCCCTAAGGGAAGCTTTGTTGTCAACGGAGCGGAACGAATCGTGGTTTCTCAATTACACCGTTCACCCGGAGTATTCTTCGGCACAAGTTACCATGCAAATGGTCAACAGTTGTATTCTGCCCGTATCATTCCCTTCAAGGGTTCCTGGATGGAATTTACCACAGACATCAACAATGTGATGTATGCCTACATCGACCGAAAGAAAAAACTGCCGGTCACGACCCTGCTCAGGGCCATCGGGTTCGAAAGTGACAAGGATATTCTTGAAATTTTTGACCTTGCAGAAGAGGTAAAAGTCAGCAAGGCAGGATTGAAAAAATATATTGGACATCGATTGGCGGCTCGTGTACTCAAGACATGGATCGAAGACTTCGTTGATGAAGATACCGGCGAAGTTGTTTCTATTGAGCGTACCGAAGTGATCATCGATCGCGAAACCGTTCTTGAAAATCAACATATTGACCTGATCGTCGAATCAGGCTCCAAGACAATCCTTTTGCATCGTGAAGATTCAAACCAGATGGACTATTCCGTCATCTTCAACACGCTGCAAAAAGATACAGCCAACTCGGAAAAGGAAGCTGTTGAATACATCTATCGTCAGTTGCGCAACGCTGAACCCCCCGATGAAGAAACCGCACGCGGCATCATCGAAAAGTTGTTCTTTAGCGATAAGCGTTACGACCTCGGCGATGTTGGACGTTACAGAATCAATAAAAAATTAAAGTCAGATACTTCTTTGACCATAAAGGTACTGACCAAGGAAGATATCATCTCGATTATCAAATACCTCATTGCCATGATTAACAGCAAGGCTGAAGTAGATGATATCGACCACTTAAGTAACCGCCGTATCCGTACGGTAGGTGAACAGTTATACAACCAGTTTGGAGTTGGTTTGGCACGTATGGCACGTACTATTCGCGAGCGTATGAACGTCCGCGATAATGAAGTGTTTACTCCTGCCGACCTTATCAATGCCAAGACCCTTTCTTCGGTAATCAACTCCTTCTTTGGCACAAACGCACTTTCACAATTCATGGATCAAACCAATCCGTTGTCCGAACTCACCCACAAAAGACGTGTTTCGGCTTTGGGGCCCGGTGGTCTTTCCCGTGAACGTGCAGGTTTCGAAGTTCGTGACGTACACTACACCCACTACGGACGTTTGTGTACGATTGAAACTCCCGAAGGTCCGAATATCGGTTTGATTTCTTCGTTGTGTGTCTATGCCAAGATCAATAATCTGGGCTTTATCGAGACGCCGTATATGCATCTCGATAATGGACAAGTGCACTTTGAAGAGTCGCCCGTCTATATGAGTGCAGAAGAAGAAGAGAACAAGATCATCGCTCAGGCTAACACACTGATGAATAACGACGGACAATTGCTTGAAAAGAAAATCAAGGTTCGCCAATTGGCCGATTATCCTATCGTCGCCAAGGAAGATATTCAGATGATTGATATCGCTCCTAACCAAATCGCTTCAATAGCAGCATCGCTCATTCCGTTCCTTGAGCACGACGACGCAAACCGTGCGTTAATGGGATCGAACATGATGCGTCAGGCTGTTCCCTTGCTGAATCCCGAAGCTCCGATTGTGGGAACCGGAATCGAAGGCCCTGTTGCCCGCGATTCTCGTACCTTGATTCTTGCTGAAGGTGATGGCGTAGTAGAATGGGTCGACGGTATGGATATCACCGTTCGTTATGACCGTGATGAAATCCAAAAGCAGGTTAGCTTTGATGACGATATAAAGACATACCATCTCACCAAATACATGCGTACCAATCAAAACACCTGTATGAACCTTAGACCAACAGTCATAAAGGGTCAGCGGTTAAAGAAAGGGGATGTATTATGTGAAGGTTACGGCACCCAAGGAGGCGAACTCGCACTTGGCCGAAACCTGATGGTTGCCTTCATGCCCTGGAAAGGTTACAACTTTGAGGATGCTATCGTTATTTCAGAACGTGTTCTGAAAGATGATATTTTCACCTCACTCCATATAGAAGAATTCACCATGGAGGTGCGCGACACCAAACGTGGTCTTGAAGAACTTACCAACGATATTCCCAATGTCAGTTCAGAAGCGACCAAGGATCTTGACGAAAACGGATTGATTCGCATCGGTGCTGAAGTAAAAGAAGGGGATATTCTTATTGGTAAAATCACGCCTAAGGGCGAGAGCGATCCTACTCCCGAAGAAAAGCTTCTTCGTGCCATCTTCGGTGATAAAGCCGGTGATGTGAAGGATGCGTCCATGAAGGCACCTCCTTCAATGAAGGGCGTTGTCGTTGACAAGAAATTGTTCTCCCGCGTTATTAAAGACCGTAAGGCCAAAACCAAAGAGAAAGATCTGGTCAAGACGCTCGATGATGATTATAACCACGAAGCACATGAACTGAAGACCCGGTTGGTCGATAAGCTCATGGAAGTATTGAACGGCAAAACTTCTATTGGTGTTTACAATAACTTCAAGGAAGAAATTATTGCCAAGAAGACCAAGTTTAGCCATAAACAACTGATGGGTCTTGACTATACTACCGTAAACCCCAACAAGTGGACTACCGATAAGGAAAAAAGCGATATTATCCATGATATCATCAACAACTATAACATCAAATACAAAGAAGTGCTCGGTAAATACAACCGTGTGAAATTTGTAGCTACAGTTGGAGATGAGCTTCCCAATGGTATCATCCAAATGGCAAAAGTTTATGTAGCCAAGAAGCGTAAAATCACCGTCGGTGATAAGATGGCAGGTCGTCATGGAAACAAGGGTATCGTTGCAAAGATTGTACGTCAGGAAGACATGCCTTTCCTTGAAGACGGAACTCCGGTTGACATTGTCCTGAATCCTTTGGGTGTACCTTCGCGTATGAACCTTGGACAGATTTACGAAACTGTACTGGGTTGGGCCGGAAAGAAACTGGGACTCCGTTTTGAAACCCCAATCTTCGATGGTGCTTCTCACGACCAGATCAACGAGTATATGCGTAAAGCTGGTTTACCTGAAAACGGACGTGTATATCTCTACGACGGTGGTACGGGTGAACGTTTTGATCAGCCGGTAACCGTAGGATATATATACATGCTCAAATTGCACCACATGGTTGATGATAAGATGCACGCCCGTTCTATCGGACCTTATTCTCTCATCACCCAACAGCCTCTTGGCGGTAAAGCCCAGTTCGGTGGACAGCGTTTTGGCGAAATGGAAGTTTGGGCTCTGGAAGCATTCGGGGCAGCAAATATCCTTCAGGAAATCCTTACCGTGAAGTCAGATGATGTCGTTGGCCGTGCCAAGGCTTATGAAGCCATTGTAAAGGGTGACAACATGCCGACCCCAGGTGTACCTGAATCCTTTAATGTTCTCGTTCACGAACTACGTGGGTTGGGTCTGAACATCACTTTCGATTAATAACAGACAATCCTAATTTCACTCAACCGGTAACGATTCACGCTACCGGTTGGGGAAATTAGTTATCAGATATAATTTTCAAGGTAACATGGCATTCAGAAAAGATAATAACGTAAGCAGTAACTTCTCCAAGATTACGATCAGCCTTGCTTCACCCGAAATGGTTCTTGAAAGATCTCACGGTGAAGTGCTGAAGCCCGAAACCATTAACTATCGTACTTACAAACCCGAACGCGATGGTTTGTTCTGCGAAAGAATCTTTGGTCCGGTTAAAGATTGGGAATGTCACTGTGGAAAATACAAGAGAATTCGCTACAAGGGCATTGTATGTGATCGATGCGGTGTTGAAGTCACAGAAAAGAAAGTACGCAGGGAGCGTATGGGACACATCCAGCTGGTTGTGCCTGTTGCCCACATCTGGTATTTTCGTTCATTACCTAACAAAATAGGTGCTCTCTTAGGTCTACCCACGAAAAAACTCGATGCAATCATTTATTATGAGCGCTACGTAGTTATCCAACCGGGTATCAAAGAAGTAGACGGCATTAAGGAAATGGATTTCCTTACAGAAGAAGAGTATCTGGATATATTGGAAAGCTTACCAAAAGACAATCAAAATCTTGACGACAGCGATCCCAATAAGTTCATGGCTAAGATGGGTGCCGACGCACTCTATGATCTTCTACAGCGCATTGACCTGGATAAGATGTCATACGAACTTCGCCACAGAGCCAATAATGAAACGTCACAACAACGTAAGGCTGATGCCTTGAAACGTTTACAGGTGTTCGAAGCTTTTCGTGAGGCCAACCGCCGGATCGAAAACAGGGCAGAATGGATGATTGTAAAGGTCGTTCCGGTTATTCCTCCTGAACTTCGCCCGCTCGTTCCCCTCGATGGTGGTCGTTTTGCAACGTCCGACTTAAATGATTTATACCGCCGTGTAATCATTCGGAACAACCGTCTGAAACGTCTTATCGAAATCAAGGCTCCTGATGTGATCATGCGCAACGAAAAGCGTATGCTCCAGGAAGCTGTGGATTCATTATTTGACAACTCGCGTAAATCAAATTCGGTAAAAACCGAATCCAACCGTGCACTCAAATCGCTATCCGACAGTTTAAAAGGGAAACAAGGCCGTTTCCGCCAGAACCTGTTGGGTAAACGTGTTGACTATTCAGGTCGTTCTGTAATTGTTGTCGGACCGGAACTGAAACTCAGCGAATGCGGTTTACCCAAAGATATGGCAAGCGAACTTTTCAAACCCTTCATCATCCGCAAGATGCTTGAACGTGGTATTGTCAAGACCGTAAAAAGCGCCAAAAAAATCGTCGATCGCAAGGATCCCGTTGTTTGGGATATCCTCGAAAATATATTAAAGGGTCACCCGGTTATGTTAAACCGTGCCCCTACCCTTCACCGTCTGGGGATTCAGGCCTTCCAGCCTAAGCTGATCGAGGGCAAGGCTATCCAGCTTCACCCGTTGGTTTGTACCGCGTTCAACGCCGACTTCGACGGTGACCAGATGGCGGTTCACGTTCCGCTTGGAAACGCAGCTATTCTGGAAGCCCAGGTTTTGATGCTTGCTTCGCATAACATTCTTAACCCTGCTAACGGTGCACCGGTAACTGTACCTTCACAAGACATGGTTTTGGGTCTGTATTATATGACCAAAGGCAAGAAGAGCGAAGGTGACATGAAAGTGGAAGGTGAAAACTTTAAATTCTATTCTCCCGAAGAAGTTATTATCGCTTACAACGAAAAGAAAGTTGACCTTCATGCTTACATAAAGGTCCGTCTTGAAGTTGAAGAAAACGGTATGCTTATTCAGAAGATGGTTGACACTACTGTCGGACGCGTCCTGTTCAACCAGGTGGTTCCGAAAGAATTTGGTTATATTAATCAGCTTCTAACCAAGAAATCACTTCGAGACATTATCGGCGACGTCTTAAAGAAAACCGGTACTGCCAAAACCGCCAAATTCCTCGATGATATCAAGGAACTTGGATTTACGATGGCATTCCGCGGTGGTCTATCATTTAACCTTTCTGACGTTATCGTCCCCGATGTCAAGGAAAAACTGATCGCAGATGCAAACGCAGAAGTTGATGAAGTAGTGAGCAACTATCAAATGGGATTCATTACCAACAACGAGCGTTACAATCAGATTATCGATATTTGGACACATACCAATTCACAGCTGACCCATGTCCTCATGAACAATCTGGCTAAAGACCGCCAGGGATTTAACTCAGTTTACATGATGCTTGACTCGGGAGCCCGTGGATCTAAAGAACAGATTCGTCAGCTTTGCGGTATGCGTGGTTTGATGGCTAAACCCCAGAAATCAGGTGCCAGTGCCCAGGAGATCATCGAAAACCCCATCCTTTCAAACTTTAAAGAGGGGCTGTCGGTACTTGAGTACTTCATCTCTACTCACGGTGCTCGTAAGGGTCTTGCCGATACCGCTCTGAAGACTGCAGACGCAGGTTATCTGACCCGTCGTTTGGTTGATGTTGCCCAGGATGTGGTCATCAGTGAAGAAGACTGCGGAACACTCCGTGGTTTGACTGTTACTGCACTGAAAAAGAATGAAGAAGTTGTAGAAAGCTTATACGATCGTATGTTAGGTCGTGTAACCCTGCACGATATCCGTCACCCGCAAACAGGTGAACTGATTGCACTAGCCGGTGAAGAATTAACCGAAGATCTTTGCGAAAAAATCGCAGAATCCCCGATTGAAAGTGTTGAAATCCGTTCGGTACTTACCTGCGAAGCTAAATTGGGCGTTTGTGCCAAATGTTACGGACGTAACCTCGCCAACGGCCGTCTGGTCGGTATGGGTGAAGCCGTCGGTGTAATTGCAGCACAGTCCATCGGAGAACCCGGAACCCAGTTGACACTGCGTACCTTCCACGTTGGAGGGGTTGCAGGTGGAAATATCGGATCCCAATCCAAACTTGAAGCCCGCTATGACGGTATCCTCGAAATCGATGAATTGCGTTTCGTAGAGGCTACCTCGAAAGAAGGAGAATCATATTCCATCGTGATCGGCCGTTCTGCAGAAATGCGTATCATCGACCGCAAAACAAGAACCGTCTTGTCTTCTGCCAATATTCCTTATGGCGCCAACCTCTACTTCAAAGATGGCGACGACGTTAAAAAAGGACAACTCATTTCCGAATGGGATCCATATAACGCCGTAATTCTTTCCGAAGTAAATGGTACCGTCCTGTTTGAAAATATTCAGGAAAACATCACCTATAAGGTTGAATCCGACGAGCAGACAGGTTATCACGACAAGGTGATCATCGAAAGCCGTCAAAGGTCTAAGAATCCCGCTATCAAGATCATGTCGCTTTCGGGTGATGAAATCAAGAACTACGACATCCCGGTTGGTGCCCACATTTCAGTTAACAATGGCGATTCGATCAATGCCGGCGACGTGCTGGTCAAGATTCCCCGCGCGGTTGGTAAGTCTGGTGATATCACAGGGGGTCTGCCCCGTGTTACCGAATTATTCGAAGCACGTAATCCATCCGATCCCGCTATCGTCGCTGAAATTGATGGTGTGGTATCATTTGGCAAGAAACTTAAACGTGGACATCGTGAAGTCATCATCACAACGAAAACGGGTGAAGAAAAGAGCTATCTTATTCCAACCTCCAAACAGATTCTTGCTCAGGAAAACGACTATATCAAGGCAGGTACGCCTCTTTCTGAAGGAGCAACTACCCCAAGTGATATTCTCGCAATCAAGGGTCCCATAAAGGTTCAGGAATATATCGTAAACGAAATCCAGGAAGTATATCGTCTCCAGGGTGTAAAAATCAACGACAAACATTATGAGGTGATTGTTCGCCAAATGATGCGCAAGGTTGAAATTGAAGATCCGGGTGACACGAAGTTTCTGGAAGGAGAATTGGCCAACACGTCTGATTTCCAGGATGAAAACGACTGGATATTTGGCAAGAAGGTGGTTGTTGATCCGGGTGATTCCACTACGATGAAAGCCGGTCAGATCATTACCGCACGTAAGCTGCGTGACGAAAACTCATTGCTGAAACGTAAGGATAAACGACTGATCGATGCCCGTGATGCTAAACCGGCAACTGCAAAACAAGTCCTTCAGGGGATCACACGTGCCTCATTACAGACCAGAAGCTTCATGTCGGCAGCTTCATTCCAGGAAACGACAAAGGTTCTGACTGTTGCGGCAATCAACGCCAAGAGCGACGATCTGATCGGTTTGAAAGAAAATGTGATTGTAGGTCACCTTATCCCGGCAGGTACCGGCTTAAGAGAATACGAAAACATCATCGTAGGATCAGCAGAAGCATATGCCAACTTACTGGCTTCTAAAAACGACTAAATAATTTAATCACCCATGGCAGAAGAAACATCACATGAAGAGCAGCTCAATATTGAGCTTACGGAAGATGTAGCAGAGGGAATATATTCCAATCTTGCGATCATCACCCATTCCGATGCAGAGTTTGTGCTCGATTTTATTAAAATGCTCCCCGGCATTCCTAAGGCTAAAGTTAAAGCAAGAATAATTCTTACTCCCACACACGCCAAAAGGTTACTGAGGGCACTTAAAGATAACATCAGTAAATTCGAAGCGATTCATGGTACTGTTGAAGAAGCCCCGGGTGGAGATTTCCCTATGAATTTTGGGGGAGGACCATTTCCAATGGCCTGATAAAATCAACTGCTTTTTACAAGAGCCGGCTCATTAAAACGAGCCGGCTTTTTTTTATTGTGACGGATGACAAAATTTTAATCATTGGAGTTTTGCCGCTACCGTTTTAAATGTCATAAATAGGTCAGGCCATTCTGAATTAAAATGTTGATTTTTCAATTTTTTATTACTCCTGTCCGGTAAAAAAATTAAAGAAATAAAGGAAGCCGAACCTAGGTCTGGCCCCTTAAAATTGTAGCTTTGTTTTGCGATCAAATAACTACAATGAGCAAAACTACTTTTTTTTTCGGACAATCCGTTTTCGGACAGCCGGATTAAAGATGTGATAAACAAACAAATTGAAATATTTGACAGCACCACCATTAGTCTTTTCAAAGATATTTTGAAATGTGTTGTACGAAAACCAAAAAATGGGAAACGAAAAGGAGGCATAAAAGTGCATACCGTTATCAATGTGGATGAAACCGTTCCAAAGCTTGTTTGGTTTACCTCTGCTACTACACATGACCATGTTTTACTCAATAAACTAAAGATGGACTCAAACACGATTTACGTTTTTGATAAAGGGTACAATGATTATAAAGCCTTCCAAAAGTTTAGCGATAATGAAACCGGATTTGTTTCCCGAATCAAAGATAATGCGGTGTATGAACCTATCAACCAGAATGAAATCGAAGAACATATCCACTCCGGTGTCTTGGTGGATGAAATAATAGAGGTAACAGTCAATGATGGAATTACCAGGAGCAAACTAAAACTCAGAAAAATAAAGTTTTATGACAGAGAATTAAAACGGAAGTTTGAGTTTTTAACCAACTTATTTGAGATGCGCCCCGATTTAGTTGCTGCCATTTATAAGTTGAGCTGGCAAATTGAGCTGCTTTATAAACATCTCAAACAGAATTTCCCACTCAAATACTTCCTGGGGGACAACGAAAATGCAATCAAAATCCAAATCTATTGTGCCTTGATTGCCAATTTACTCATGACAGTCATTCAAAAAAAGCTCAAAAGAAGGTGGGCGTTCTCAAATCTGGTCAGTTTTTGCAAAATACACCTGTTCAATTACATTCATTTGCTCAACTTTCTGGAAAATCCAGA
>JAUZOX010000140.1 GCA_030706265.1 Bacteroidota bacterium
TTCCGCCGGAGTCGAGGTCTATGTCTTTGCCGGTCCCACCGCTCTCGATGCCGTACGCCGTTATAACCTCTATTCGGGGGGGGGCAGCCTGCCTCCACGCTGGGGCCTGGGATTCACCCAACGCGTGCCCACCCTTTCGACAGCCGATGACGTTGAAAAGAGTGCACAGCTTTTCTCCGAACATGGTTTCCCACTCGATTTTATTGGATTGGAACCGGGCTGGCAGAGTAAGGCTTATCCCTGTACTTTTACCTGGGACAAAGGCCGATTCCCTGATCCGGCCACGTTTGTGAAAAAAATGAAAGAGCTGGGGATAAGGATTAACCTATGGACCAATCCATATGTGTCAGCCGAATCGCCGATGTACAAGCAATTGTTGCCCTACCTTGGAACGCATACGGTATGGGGCGGTGTCGTACCTGACTATACCATCGCCAATGCGCAAAACATCCTGCTCGACCAGCTCAATAATGACCAGGTGAAAATCGGGGTCAGCGGTTACAAGATCGATGAATGCGACGGCTACGACCGTTATCTGTGGCCCGACGTGGCTAAATTCCCTTCGGGGCACAGTGCCGAACAGGTTCGCCAGACTTACGGATTGATCCTCCAGAAGATCACCACCGGCCTGTTCAGACAAAACAATTCCAGGACATGGGGTCTCGTCAGAGCCTCAAACGGCGGCGGCTCTTCATTTCCCTACGTGATCTACAGCGATTCGTATATCCATGAAGACTACATCACCGCATTGATCAACAGTGGATTTGCAGGGGTGCTATGGGTGCCTGAAGTGCGGGGAGCCAAGAACGGGGAAGAATGGATCCGCCGGATACAAACAGTTTGTTTCTCGCCCATGGCCATGATCAATGCCTGGTCGAGCGGTACCAAGCCCTGGTCGTTTCCCGAGGTGGAAAAAGATGTGAAATACTATTCCGATCTGCGGATGCAGCTTATGCCCTATTTCTATTCCGAATTCGCCAAATATCACTTTGAAGGAACGCCCCCCTTCCGTGCCATCTACCTCGAGCCCGATTTCAAGCCTAAAGCCGAAGTCGTCGTGAAAACGACTAACCTGAATGTGGATCCTTATGCCGACGCATCACAGAAGGAAATCAAGGACGAATACATGTCGGGCGAATATCTGCTGGTGGCACCCCTCTTTGCGGGTCAGACTTCACGCGAGGTGTTGCTTCCAAAAGGCAAATGGTATGATTTCTACACCGGGAAATATGCCGGCGATGGTGAAGTAATCCAGGTTACACCCGGCCTTTCAAGAATTCCGGTCTTCGTTAAGGATGGAGCGATCATCCCCATGATGAAACCCATGCTCCATGCCCCCGCCGCTGGCCAAAAGGTAGATCTTGAGATCTGCTATTATGGCACCAGGCCCGGCAGTTATCGCCTTTATGACGACGACGGAGAAACCTTCAACTATGAAAAAGGGGATTATTCCTGGCGCGAAATCAAGGTAACCACCGATAAAAAAGGGAAACCTGCCGGTACCATTTCAAAAGCCGAAAAAGGCAAACCCGACAACATCGGCAATATCACCTGGAAATTCATGACACCGGATAAATAGTTCGTTTCAATTTCCCGATCCATAAAGAGCGAGGCCATTTCATGCTTTTGGCCCCGCTCTTTTTGCTTTTTGATGATGCCCATGCCTTTAATACCCGCCTCCCGGAGCATCTGAATTTGAAAGCTTTTTCCATTGAAGGATATTCTTACGATCAAGGCCAATCTGGGATCGCTATCAGGCTGTTCATGGTTTTCCGTCATCTTAAATCTTTATTCCATTAAAATATCGATTTAATATCTTTATTATAAAGATTTAATATCTTTGTTATAAAAAATAAAATATTTTCCAAAGATGAAGAAAGAGCAATTAGACAATAGCCGTCGTAATTTCTTGAAAATGGCCGCCTTGGGTGGAGCTGCCCTGGGAATGGCCACCGTTCCCGGTCTAGCAAATGCCGCCGGGTTAGTCACTTCAGATGAGTCAAATGATCAGGTTGGTAAAATAAATCAATCGGGAAAGCTTCATGCTGCAAAAGGAAAATCGGTGATGGGATTAGCCTGCAAGCCGATAAAAACAGTCCGCATCGGTCTGATCGGGATAGGCATGCGGGGCAGTGGCGCCGTTACCCGGCTGATGCAGATAGAGGGGGTTGAGTTTAAGGCCTTTTGCGACCTGGTTCCCGGTAATGTGAAGAATGCCAATAAGACTCTGGTTAAGGCCGGTTTTAAGGAAGCAGCGGAATATACGGCAGAAGGCGATTGGAAGAAAGTATGCGAACGCGATGATATTGATTTGATTTACACCTGCACCCCATGGTATCTGCACACCCCTATCGCAGTCTATGCCATGAAACACGGCAAACATGCCGCAACCGAAGTGCCGGCCGCCATGACGCTGAGCGAATGCTGGCAATTGGTCGATACGGCCGAAGAGACCCAGCGCCACTGCATGATGCTCGAAAACTGCTGCTATGATTTCTTCGAACTTGCCACACTGAATATGGTTCGAAACGACGTGTTCGGGGATATCTACCATGCCGAGGGGGCTTACAATCACGATCTGCGCGAACTCAAATTCAACAAAAACGGTTATTATCACATGTGGCGGCTGGAATACAGCAAGAAACACACCGGAAACCTTTACCCCACCCATGGATTGGGCCCGATTGCCCAGATCATGGGGATCAACCGCAGCGACCGCTTTGAAAGTCTGACCTCATCCTCTACCAAACAGTATGGCTTAAGCCTGTATGCTAAAGAACATTTTGGGGCCAACTCACCCGAGTACCTTCAGGAGTATAAACTGGGAGATGTCAACAACTCGGTAATCCATACCGCTAAAGGAAAGACCATCCTGCTCCAGCACAACACCACGAGTCCTCAACCCTACAGCAGGATCCACAGAATCATGGGAACCAAAGGACTGGCGGTAAAATATCCCGATCCGTTGATCGCCATAAACCCGTCACCGGATGAGTTTCTGAAGAAGGCGGACTTTGATGCCCTGATGAAGAAATATGAGCATCCACTGGCCACGCAAATCGGAGAGAAAGCGAAGAAAGTCGGGGGCCATGGAGGAATGGACTTCATCATGGATTACAGGCTCATCTATTGTCTGCGCAACGGACTTCCCCTGGATCAGAGTGTCTACGATGCCGCTGCCTGGTCAAGCATCGTGGAATTGAGCGAACTTTCGGTCAACAATAAAAGTGCTGCAGTCCAGGTGCCCGATTTCACAAGGGGAGTATGGCAAAACACCAAACCATTGCCGATCGTATCGCTGGATTAAGCCAATGGAATTCTGAGTGATAAGCGCTTTCATGCAGCCCTAAACCCGGAAAAAGCAGGCAGGGCCCCGACGAATTTCAAACTCCGATTCATGAATCATTTTCACTATAAATCCCGGGAACCACAGAGGGGATTACCACCTGAGAATCATCATCAAACCGGAATCTCTATTGCGGCCCGGTAAAAAGCCACAGAAATAAAGGAAGCCGAACCATGGTCCGGCTTCCTTCAATTTGTAGATTTGTTTTGCGGTAATAAAAATTAGGTTCGGTAAAAAATACCGGATGTTTTTAATTCTGGTATCAGTTCTATTTCGGCCTCTTTTGTGGAAAACCCTAAAACATCTCTCTGGTTGACTTTTAATGGATCTTCCGAGTTAGGTCTCTTTATACCCGATATTTCAAACTAATTGGTGGCTTTTTGAAGCGAACCTATCTTTTGCCAGGACGGATCTGCTTTCATGACAACGGCAATATATACATTATCGCTTTTCTTAACAAAAGCGTGGTCTCCTGCCTTGAGCTCTGCCGTCAATTGTTCCGGAGACAATTTATACATGCTCCCTGAAATTGCATCAATATTACACTCCATACTGAGCCACCTAATACGGAGCAAAGCGTAATATTCAGTCCTTTTCGTATGGAAAATTTCTAGATACTTTTCTCATCATTCTTTCCATCAAATCATTAGCACTTGTAAAAGCTCCTTCATTCATTTCTTTATAAAAACGCCAAATCATTTCCCCTTTAGTTGCATTATTTATTTGCATTGTTAAAGCACCAGATGCAATGCTTCCACCAAATCCAAATAATAATGTTTTTGCAATTGCGCCAGCTTCACTGCCGGTTTTTTCATAAGCATATGAGCATTTAACAACCGCATCAACACCTAGTTTTTTACATATTGAGTCTTGTAAAATTTCATCAAGTTTGTCAAACATACCGGCATTTTTTAAAATCAAATTCGTTCTTTCTACGTCCTGAAAGCTAACAGTGTAGCTATTTGCTTTTCTCAAAAGATAAGTATACATTCCTTGTTGCATTGTAATTGATTCCTTTAGCTCCTCTGCTTTATTGCCCTCATTATCAAAGTTTTTTGGCATTTTTTTATAAGAAATTGTAACTCTGAACGGTAAAATTGCCACAATTTTTTGTTTTGCAATTTCGGATTTTAAATTAGGAATTTTATACTCTTGTTTTTGTGCCTTAAGAGCTAAAGTTGTTAACAAGAAAACACAGAGAATTAAACTTACTTTTTTCATGTTGGTTGAATTTTAAATAAAATTTATAAAATAATAATTTGGAATTGGTTTCAATTTATCCAAAACTATCTTTTAAGAACGTAGGTCCTTTTCATGAGTTTAAATTTTTAATCCAATTTCAGATAAAACATACTCTCTAAAGTTACAGTGCCATTTTTCGAAAAACAAGCAATCTCCTGAGTTATTGTATGAACCCCCCTCTTTTTTGGATGAACCGCATCATTATTTTCACACAACGCTTTTTTCCGCATTGTGCAATTGGAAAAATTAAAATTTTAGATTCACCGGGACATAAAAAGACTACTTGATAACAACCGGATCATCGTTGGCATGTCAATCGTTGAAAGAATACGGAGCTTAAAACCATTCCAGTTTTGGCATAACTTCCGGTAATCAGGAATCGATCGCATAAAGGTTAAAATGGAGTTGCAATAAATCCGCCCGAATCGCTGCAGGGCCATTCCTGGTCCAAGTTTAGGCGTAAGCATATTTGGTTCAAGTTTAGGCGATAGCCGTAACTTGGACCAAATATGCGATTATAGACTTTTATGTGTATTGGGGATGGGGAGATTGCGGGTCAAGCCCGCAATGACGTGCGGGGCACAGCGTCAACCCGGACTAAAAAAATCATAGGGGATTTCATTCGCAAATAATTGGATTAATTAGGTCGCATGGAACTCGCATAAACGCATTCCTGGTCCATGTTTAGGCGTAAGCATATTTGGTTCAAGTTTAGGCGATAGCCGTAACTTGGACCAAATATGCGATTATGGACTCTTATGTGTATTGGGGATTAGCAGATTGCCGGTCAAGCCCGCAATGACGTGCGGGGTGCAGCGGTGTTTGTGATCTTCGATCATGCTCGTTTCATCCGTTTAAATGATATCTATTTCATTACGAATCACATATAACACATATTGTTCTTGTTGCAAATCTTAAATTCCCCTTCCAAAAAATAAATTGCAGCAAAAAAACTCATTGAAAATCGTCTGGGAAAAGGGTTAGGATATTGGTATATGAAGTGTATATAAAGGGTATATAATTGGTCCCTGTCTCGCACATGTTTCGCTGTTGTTTCGTACGTGTCTCGTACGTGTCTCGTACTATAGAGCGAGACACGTACGAGACACGTACGAGACTGGTACGAGACAGGGGTAAGTTATATACCCTTTATATACCGGTTATATACCAATATCCCCTAAAAAAAGACAACCTAGGGTTATTTGAGTTTATTTGGTTTTTTTATGGATTTATTTACCGGAAAAATCAGAAAATGGTCGAAATGTCGTAAAATGTTCCGATTAGTCCACATTTGTCGCCAATAAAATCATTGACTATTGTTTATGAATAATGTATCTTTATGCATTTTCAAACTATTTAAAATTCAAAGATATGGCAACTATAAAAGGCCCTTTCGACGTTGACGGCAGTTTTGGAAACTTTCGTTCTTATTTCGATCCTTCGATCGGAAAGAAAATTCTTGCCGAAAAGGGCGGTCCCACCAGGGAACAATTCAAGACAAGTTCAACCTATGCGATGGCCAGAGATCGCTCCACTGAATTTGGCGGGCGTAGCATCTGGGCCTCACTGCTCAAACAGAGTCTCTCGGATGCAAAACACCTGATGCATCCGCGTTGTTTTAATAATATCATGACGGTCGGCAGGCTTATCCAGCAGCAGGATGAAACAAGGCCACATGGTTTCCGGTCCATAGCCGTGAACCGAGACCCCGGGTTGCTGTTCGAAATAGGCCTCAATAAAAGTCTCCCCTTCGCAAGCGTTTTCCGCGGTGAATATGAAACAGGTTTAACCACCGATAAGAAAACCGTGACCATGAGTATTCCCGATTTTATCTCTGCTCAAAACCTTCGTTGGGTGACCAAATTCAATTATGTCAGGTTTTATATGGTCATCTCCCAAATATCGGAAGTGGCCTGGAATCCCCTGAACGGAAAATATGAACCGCTGGTGGCCGACCTGGAGTTGCTTTCGAAAGTTTCGGTCAGTGACTGGATCGTCCGTAATGATGCCTCCGTTGACGTCTATCTTGAGGCTTCATTTGATGAGCCGGCATTCGGCTGCGCAAATACCACCGTGGTTGTGGCCATGGGTGTGGAATTCTCCAACACCTTGTTCATGGGGCAACCCTTTGTCGAACCACATAGCGGATCTATGGCTATCATAGGATGCTTTACCGAATAAACAATGCACCGGACGCAACAGGAGTGTTTTTAGGTCTCGTGTTTGAAATGAAGAAACCACCACAATTTTAAAACTTAAAACAATGGCTTATCAGACAGGAAATATAAAATACAGGGGAAGCTTCAAAAGCATCCGCCAATGGAGAA
>JAUZOX010000141.1 GCA_030706265.1 Bacteroidota bacterium
ACCGGTATATGAAGGGTATATAACTTACCCCTGTCTCGCACCAGTCTCGTACATATCTCGTACCTGTCTCGTACCTGTCTCGCTCTATAGTACGAAACACGTACGAGACATGTACGAGACTGGTGCGAGACAGGGGTAAGTTATATACCCTTCATATACCGGTTATATACCCTTTATCCCCTGGTTTTATCTCCAGGGTATTTCGAGATGTCCCTTACTAAAATTGGTATACACTTTTAAGAAGCTTTACTAGAAAAAGTATACACTTAAATTTTGTTTTCGGGGTCTTTTTTTGGGGGGATTGTGGGTTAGGCTCGCAATGACGTGAAGGATTAAGCCCGCAATGATGAACGGTGGCAGGCGAAGACGCAGAGGATCGATTCTGCTGTGACGATGATTCAGTGGTTGAATAAGTTTGTTTATTGTAGTCCTGTATAGATTACAATTAAATTTATCCGGCCTGCCTAATGTTGAATGACCAAAATAAAAAAGGGACGAAAAAACTCGTCCCTTTGATTTTTGTCTGAAAGTCCCTGTAATTCAACGGGCCCAATGACGTTCCGATGAATCTATTCCACGGTTACTGATTTTGCCAGGTTACGGGGCTGATCGACATTACAGCCACGCATTACGGCAATGTGATATGCAAGCAGCTGAAGCGGGATGATCGAAACCAGCGGACTCAGAAGCTCATCTGTTTCAGGAATGGGGATGGTATAATCGGCAAGTCCGTCTACACAGTTGTCGCCTTCATTGACAAGTGCAATGATGATTCCCTTTCGTGCTTTTACTTCCTGGATATTGGAGATGATTTTTTCTTTCAGCTCATTGTTGTTGACCAGGAAGATGACGGGCATGTGCTCATCGATCAGGGCAATGGGGCCATGTTTCATTTCTGCAGCAGGATACCCTTCGGCATGGATGTAAGAAATCTCTTTCAGCTTTAAGGCGCCTTCGAGTGCAACGGGGAAATTGATGCCTCTTCCCAGATAAAGGAAATTACGATGCGACTGGAAATGCTCTGCAATCTTGATGACGGTTTTGTCGGTCTCAAGCGAAACCTTTACCTTTTCGGGAATGGTCCCCAATTCCTTTATCAGCTGATCGAATCTTGTATTGCTGATTGTGCCTTTTCCCTTTCCAATCATCAGGGCCATTAAGGTAAGTAAGGTCACCTGTGCCGTAAATGCCTTGGTTGAGGCAACCCCGATTTCGGGGCCTGCATGGGTATAGGAACCGCCTTGTGTGGCCCGGGCGATAGATGAGCCAATGACGTTGCAAATGCCAATTACCGTTGCACCACCCTGTCTGGCCAGATTCACTGCTGCAAGGGTATCGGCTGTCTCTCCGGATTGCGAGATGGCAATCACGATGTCATCCTTATCGATGATGGGGTTGCGATATCTGAATTCGGAGGCATATTCAACTTCAACCGGAATGCGGGTCAGCTCTTCAAGCATGTACTCCCCGACGAGTCCGGCATGCCATGACGTACCACAGGCAACGATGATGATTCTCTTTGCATGAATGAACTTATCCTTCATATCCCGTATGCCGCCAAGATTAACGATTCCTTCCTTCAGATTTAAACGGCCACGCATGCTGTCTCCGATAGAACGGGGTTGTTCGAAAATTTCCTTTAACATGAAATGATCGAATCCGCCCTTTTCGAGTGCACTCAGGCTGAGTTCCAGGTGCTGAATATAGGGGGTGGTCTCCACATTCGAAATCGTGGTGATCCTTAATCCTGTATTGCGGTTGATGACTGCTATTTCTTCATCATTCAGATAGACTACATCTTTTGTATATTCTATGATGGGGGTCGCATCGGAGGCAATGAAATATTCATTGATACCCATTCCAATAACCAGCGGACTGCTCTTCCGTGCTGCAATGATCGTATCCGGATCGTCGTTTGAAACGATAGCGATGGCATATGCCCCGATGACAGTCCGAAGGGCCATTTGTACGGCCTTGACAAGGTCCACCTTTTCGTTGACCATGATGTCTTCAATCAGGTAAATCAGAACTTCAGTATCGGTATCACTTTGAAATTCATAACCACGGGAGGTCAATTCCTGTTTTATCGTTGCATAATTTTCAATGATCCCGTTATGAATAATGGCCAGTTTTCCGGAGGGAGAATAATGGGGGTGGGCATTGCGGTCATTGGGTTCACCATGTGTGGCCCATCTGGTATGCGCAATTCCGACAGTACTTGTCTGATCAATTCCTTTGCAAAGTTCTTCAAGGTTTTTAACTTTACCTTTTGTTTTATAAAGTTTTACCTCATCCTGAATTAAAGCTATCCCTGCACTGTCATACCCTCTATACTCCAATCTTTTCAGCCCTTTAATCAGAATGGGATAGGCTGGTCTATAACCAATGTAACCTACAATTCCACACATAACTCAAAGATTAATAATTGTATAAAAAAAAATTTAATAAATATTGAAATCAAGTAAATCAATAAAAAAGCCGTACAATATTTTTCATTTTCTGAATCATATTGTACGGCAAAGGTATGAAAAATTTATAAAGATTATTTTTGAGTAGTATAAATCAATTCTAAACGAAGACGTTTTTTTCCTGCCATTGTTCCGGGGATGACAAGGTCCTGTGATAATTTCCCGGGTGTGCCCGTAGTGAGCATCAAATAATAATCCTGCTTGCCTGTTTTGAGAATATTCTGCAAATATTGCGTGATTGCAAAACGATATTGCTTTCGGAGCGTATCATAGGTCCCGGATATTTCACCTGCGGTCCCGCTGGCCTGATCCTCAACACTGTATCTCAAACCATCCTTGTAAACCTTGTATAACGCCAATTGGGCAGGCGGGTAATGTGTTGCAGTTGCATAGGGGGCATCGATGACCAGAAACGCCTGGTTAAATCCGGCTCTTTGTTTTTCTTTGTATTTCAGGATATACGGAAAAGTAATCTTTATATCGCTTGGAGACATCCCGGACAAAAATAGTTTTTGCCTTCCCTTGAGCGTATCTTTTGAAAAGAATTGAGCTTTGAACAGCGGATCGGCATATTGATAATTGTGGAAGTTAAAGGTATTGAAACGCTGGGAGCTTGAACCATTCACATATAAACTGATCGAACCGGAATCACTGGGAGCCTTGTAAAATATCTGGAGGCCGGCATTGGAACCGGTCAGATCGAAGGTCACAATCGAACCCTCATTTATATTGTTTTTGGGAGTAGCCGTTATATATAATCCTTTGATATAAGCCCTGAAGGCTTCCTGTGTCGCGAGATGCGCGCCGCCATTGATGATTTTATTCCCAAAAGTGTTGCTGAGTTTTAACCGTAACATCGGTTGATATTTTACGCCATTTATGGTCACACTGTCTTTTACGTCAGGCACGAATGTCTGGCTGCACAGTAATGAAGAGGGACTGGGGGTGATAAAATGATCGCTGTAATAAGGAATATCTCCCCGGAGCGACTCTCCAAGCTCATACACATTGATGGTTTGAGCTGCCAGGCTATCTCCAAACAAGGCCTGATAGGGCAATTGCAGGATTACAGAATCGGCAAAGGTATTAGCACCGATGGTGGGGTTGAGAGATGAAAGCCACAACTGGGTTGCAAAATTAGCCTCAACTTTGCCGAATGTGGAATCATACATTGCCCCCCAAAGGATGGAAGTATAACTGGATGCAGTGTATCCCGGTAAAACACTTGTACGGAGGGTGTCTATGGGCGTGTTGTAAGCCACAACCGTTGATGTGTCTGTATATAGACCATTCAGCCTGTCGCCCAACGGAGTGAGATTCAATCCCAGCAGATCTGGTTCAGTAGAACAGGCCGAAAAAGCACATGCAATGAGCAATGCAAAAAAAACCTGTCTTATTGGAAAGAGATTGTGTTTGTTCAAGTGAAAAAGTGTTTATTAAAGTTTATGAATTAGTCATTGTCACTTTTTGATGCCAGTACTTGATCATAAAAAGTAGAAAATGCATCGACATAGGTCTCCATAGGATGGTAGCCAAGCGCCGGTTTCCCCGATTCAGCAATGTACCCGGTCAATTCGGTATTGATTTCAGGGGAGCCCTGTATAACGGCATCTGAAAAATCAATGGCAGCCTTGATCATCGAGACATAGGTCGGTTTTTTATAGTGTTTCAGGTCTTTGGCCTGAATGCCTTCCATTTTGATTTTCTGAGCGAAGTCCTTGCTTAACGGTTCACTGAAATCATCGTCATAGATTGAATAAATAACCTTTGTATCATTGAACATCGGATTGTCCTTATAGGCCGTTTTGATAAACAATGGAACCAGGCTCGTCATCCAACCGTGACAGTGAATGATATCGGGTGGCCATCCCAGCTTTTTCACTGTTTCCAGCACTCCTCTGGAGAAAAATATGGCACGTTCGTCATTATCCTTGAAGAACTTGTTGTTTTTATCCCTTGTCGTATACTTTCGTTGAAAATAATCTTCATTATCAATAAAGTAAATTTGCATACGCGCCGACTGGATGGAGGCTACCTTGATGATAAGCGGATGGTCCGTATCGTCAATGATGAGATTCATTCCTGAAAGGCGAATGACTTCGTGCAATTGATTTCTACGTTCATTGATGTTCCCAAATCTGGGCATGAATGTTCTGATTTCCTTCCCTCGCTCTTGAATGCCTTGAGGTAAATGGCGTCCAATTAAGCCCATGGGAGATTCCTTTAAATAAGGAGTTATTTCCTGGGCTACAAATAGAACCTTCGGTTTTTCCATGGGTAATCTAAGATGTACTTTTTTAAGATAGTGCAAAAATACTAATAAATTTTCAATAAATATCCAAACCTCTTGTTCTTTCTCTGTCAAAAAGAAAGAATTAGAATTGCTGATTATTTGAAAAATCAAGTATTATGCCCTTGGACTATCCCTTTAAAACCGGGTTCAGAATTTGGCGAAGCCACGGTTTACAAAAAAAAAGAACTGTTAAATACACACCTTCCTTTATTCTCAATCCTATCAGCTATAACTGTTTAAAAGGATGTTCGAAATCCGGGAAAAGCAAATTCGGGACCTGGTTTTTTTGACGTTCAGAACATTTTTTTTATGTTGTTTCAGGTATCATTCTTCATGGTTAAATGTTTTGATTTGTGGGAGTAAAGGAATAAAATATTATTGTTCTGTTGGGGCTTTTATGATTTTTTAAGATCCCGGCTTATTTGCAACGAACAGCAATAATTTATAATGAGAATAAATTAACAACTAATAGATTGATTATTAATTAATGTAAAGATATTGACCGTGTTATTACCAAAGACGTCACAGATTATTATGGTTTAAGATTGATAATAAAATTTAAAATCCTATAAATTTGTCTTGACTTTCATTTATTTGAAAACAAAATATTTAACTTATTTGAAAACCCGATATTGCTCCCAATTATTATGAACAGAATAGAGAAACACCCAATTCTCGAAATTCCACAACCAACTGAACACACTTTTAGTTTTAACGGAATTAAAGTAACGGGTCAAAAAGGTTTTACAATTGCAGCGGCTCTTCATCAAGCCGGATTTCCGGTTCACAGTCATTCACTGAAAAATCGCGAACGTAGTCTTGAATGCGGCATCGGAAAATGTGGTGCCTGCGAGATGCTTGTCGATGGGCAGATCAAACGGATTTGTATCACCAAGGTTGACGATATCCATGAGGTGCAGGAAATCCCTCATGATTATCAACCCGGTTATGTGGATATTAATAAGGAAAAGGCGATCAAGATATTCAAGACCAGTGTCGTCATTATCGGAGCCGGTCCTGCGGGATTGGCAACGCGGGAAATGTTGAATAAATATGACATTGACAATATTGTCATCGATAATAACGACAAAATTGGCGGACAGTTTCTGATGCAAACACACCAGTTTTTCTTCTTTGAAAAGGAGAAGAAATTTGGAGGCATGCGCGGCTTTGATATTGCAAGGACGCTTGCCGGCGACGAACGCAATGGCATCTTTTTGAATTCAACCGTATGGGATCTGCTGGAAGGTAAGCGTGTGGCGGTAAAGAACCTCCATTCGGGAGAGATCTTTTATGTTGATGCCGATTATATGGTCGTTGCTGCCGGCGCTGTGCCATTCATGCCTACTTTCGAAAACGACGATGTCCCCGGAGTTTATACGGCGGCCGTTGTTCAAAAAATGATGAACACTGAATTTACCCTTCTTGGAAAAAATGTGCTTACGGTTGGCGCCGGAAATATCGGTTATCTGACTTCGTATCAGTTGATGCAGGCAGGTGCTAAGGTTAAGGCGATCATTGAAGCACAACCATTTGAAGGCGGATTTCCGGTTCAGGCTAACAGGGTCAGACGTCTGGCTATCCCAATCCTGACATCACATATTCTGCTTAAGGCCATTCCAAATGAAAACAGGGATGGCATTGTTGGCGCAGTCATTGCTCAATGTAAAGACTTCAAAGCGATACCCGGAACGGAAAAAACCATCGAAGGCATTGATGCTATTAATATTTGCACCGGACTGGTACCTGATGATCAATTACTCATTAAAGGATATGAAACCTTTGGCCGGCATTGTTTCGGAGCCGGAGATGCGATAAGGATCGGGGAGGGGACAAGCGCCGTACTCAGGGGTAAACAAGTTGCCTATGAGATACTTCAGGAAATGGATGTAAGATACAATTACGACGAATATCTTTCTGTTTCCAAAGAGTACATCGACTCACAACAGCATCCGGTCCGGGTGATCAACGAACCCCACTGCCCTTCTGTTTCACGGATGAACGAAAAGCCATTCGTTCAGATTGACTGTTTGTATGGTTTTGCCTGTAATCCATGTGAATTTGCATGTCCTCACGGTGCAATCACCAAAACTTCGACCAGCACCGTTCCTCAGCTTGATTTCGAAAAGTGTGTC